>NZ_JBEOOB010000006.1:0-140669 GCF_040308685.1 Pseudoalteromonas sp. 20-MNA-CIBAN-0454
ATAAGAGCAAATAAAATTCGGTGTCAACCGGCCAAGATAATTGACGCGGAACCGGCCAAGTTAATTGACGCTAGATACTTTTTATCATAATCAAATTTTCTTAATATCTTTCCTTCAATTATTGGGCTAAGAGCACTTTGAAATGGTACATGAGATACTTTTCCTGGAACGGAAGTAGTTGCAGAAGTTTTACCATATAAAGGGGAGTCAATTTCTTCACCAAGTTCTTTGAAAAGTCGAATTAAAACTGCCTCTGGTGATTCTGGTTCGGATAAGAATTTTAAAAGCTCTATACGCAAGGTTTTTGGTACGCCTTTTTGATTGGAATTAATATCCAAAAAGTACTGAACTTCTTGCTTAAGCTCTAGACCTGCGAAAATACATACGGGTAGAAGAATATCTGATTCGCACAAACTTGCTCCGTATAAACGATGCTGCCCGTCTATTACAAATAAGTTTGCTTTTGTATTATCAAGTGTAATTTTTTTACTAGCAGCATCATATTCAATATGACAGCCTGCTTGAGCACTTAATATTATCGAGCCAGGGATGATATTTCCATCATCTAAATATTGAGCAATATCTGAAGCTCTTTTTTGACTTAATAATCGTTGATAACCATCTTTAGGGTTAGAGTCTACTCGCGACACTTCTGATATTTCGAAGATATCTTTTGCTTTCATAACTGTAACATAGCATTGAGTTTCTTCTGTGCCTATATTCCAACCGAACAAATCCATTTTATAACCCTTTATGAACATCTAGTTTCTGATAACTGATTGTTTAGCAAAATACAAAGCAAGTTTTTACTTTAAAATAACTTCTTTGTGGTAACGTACATTTACACTTACTTTAAAGTAAAAGTGCTTCTAAAAACAAATTTTTTATTACACACATACTCCGAGTAATGTAGAAGGTGTTTTTTCGTAAACCATCTAACCACATTTATTTTTTCTTCAACAACTGACTAATCGGCATTCGGTCAGTAAACTTGGTCGCTATAAACGGGTCTTCGTCTTGGGCGCTTTCAGGTTTATATAGTGAATAGCGCTCGACTTCACTTGCTGTAATTTTTGCAACTGGCAAAGTAAATAGGTTTGGTATATCAGGGAAGAGCACATCAAATGCTTTGACCAAGTGTTTAGTCGTGAGGGTTTTTGTGTTGTCTATTAATGCGTAAAGTACGGCATCATCTAAAAAGTATTTTAATGTTCTAAAACAACCTTTTGATAAGGAGAACAAAGCAAACACTGTTGCTTGCTCACTTAAATTTGGCTTTTCGGTGAATGGCATACGGTTGGCTAGGCCAATTATTAACTGCACAAAATGCTTTGGGTTTTCTGATAATTTAAAATATGGCAGCTGCCGCCTTACTAATAAACGCGATGACCATTGAGGTTCGTCTGCTATTTTTTCTGCCCACGGCATACCTACCAATACAATTGATACACCCGCTTCGTCGTTAATATACTTTAATCGGTTAGCAATCTCGCGGCGCTTTTTACCTTGGTTGTGCTCAATTAGCTCTTGGAACTCATCAATAATTATAAGCTCAGTACCACACGTTTTTAAATTTTCAATTAATGATGTCGTTAACCGAGTACCGTTTATTCGTAGCTTACGCTCTGTGCTGCCTACTTGCCCTAAGTCTTTAAGAAGCTCGGCTAAAGTAGATTCTAATGTCGGATTGCTCGGTATGCGGCTGACTAATACAGGGTGATTCATCACTCCATTAATAAATTGCGGTAAGTGACGTTCTTTATACTGTTTTATTAGTGCTGTTTTACCTGTGCCTGTATCGCCATTTAACAGCATGCAAGGCTTTTCACCTGTTAGCCCTTTACCAAGTCTTAATCTGTCAAAGTCGTTAAATACCGTGCTTATTATTGGGTATTCAATAAATACATCGCGAAATTCATTAAGCTTTTCTTTTTGTTTGTCGGTCAGCATAATTAAAATCCATCTAGGTCTGAGATAAAGTCATCCCAGCTATCAGCTGGTTGCTCTTTAGGTGTAACCTTTTTAACCTCTACGTGTTTGCTCTGCGTGATTGATTTTTGTGAGTCACTATTTACATTTTGATGCTTAGCTAATGCTTTACCCCCTTTTACTTTTGAGTGTTTTGGCGCATTTTTTAAACCTTCAAACTCGCTTTGAATTTTGTTATGAATAAACATACGCGCTTTTGCTAAGCCTACATTATCGATAGAGCCCGAAATAAAATCGCGATGAATGCGTATATTTATTTTATGCTGATTCAAACTTAAATTTTGGGTATAACCGTTTGGATCTATGCATGGCACTTTTATGTAATGCTCTAGCTTATCGAGGTAAACGTATATATAAGAAATATCATCGGGGTTTAATTTAATTAAAACTTCTTGAGATACCTTGTGGCTAAATTGCTTTCTATAATTGGCCAGTTCAGTACTGTCGTAGCTTAAGTTTTCTAGCCGTATCCCACCTTTACGAAGCACCCTATGATTTGAAATACTGAGCACAACATCCAGTTGTTGAAGATCATCATTACTCAGCACTGTTGGTGGTAACGTATTAAAGCCTTGATCCCATTGTTGGCTTGGTATGTACTTAAATCGGCTGTCGGCATCTTGATGGTAAACGTCTACTACCCATTTATGAAATAACTGCATAAAGGTCGTAAAGCGCATGATTGCATCTTTTTTGGGATTGTATTCATGCTTTTGTAAAATGTTAGAAAAGGTTTTACCGGGAACAGGGTCTAATAATTCAGTGTTAATTGTGCCGAACATGCGTTCTACAAATGGTTTTAACCAAGGCTTTGCGACAGGGTTATATTGAGTATTAATGCCTATCTCTTCACAAGCAAGTTCAAGGCTGTTACTCCAAAATTCAGCGCCATTATCAACAACGAGAGTTTCAATTTTGCCAGCACACTTCCACTCATTTAGCGTATCTGGGTATAGTTTTGCCACTTCACTTTTAGGTTTCATCGCATTTAGCATTGCTCGCCTTACTGCATCATAGCTGGGTTCGCTGAAACTAAAGTAATAGCCAACAATACAATGGCTATACACATCTACTAACATAGTGAGTGTTGGCCGACCAAGTGGGATATGCAGCTCATCATCTAATAGAATAAGATCAAGCGGTGTATGGTCAATTTCAACTTTTTCGAGTACTCGGGTAGGCCGTGTATGCCCTTCTACTTTATTAAAAGCAATATCAGCAAGGCGCTTACCATAACGAGCAATCATTACTTCGTATTGTGGTAAGTTATCTATTCTGTTTTTAAACGCTTTGTATGTTAAAGGCTTTAAAACACTGCCCACAACACTGTCGTTTTCAATAATAACTAAATCTGCATAATACTTATAAGCAGAAGCCACTGATGGTTTTTCTTTTACTAAGTAACGCTCAAGCGCTTTTTCAAAAAACTTATCGGTGGCTGTATCGCGCTCCCTGTTACCCTTTTTTTGATGGCTTGGAATTAGCGCCATGATATTTTTATCTGCATTGGTATAAGCGCTATACCATCGTGCAGCGGTTCTCCAGCTAGGCTTCTTTTCTCCCTCAACTTCGGGCATTACTTTTAATAAAGGCTCAAGGTTTTTTTGTGTCCAACCGCCTTGAATATTAGCCTCAAGCCATTGAATATATTTAAGCTTAGCAAATGTTGTAGTTTTAATTTTTTCAGGAAGGGCTTGTAAATCTTTGGCGTAATTTTGAGGTAGTTTGGTTTCTGCTTTTGGTAATGGCTGGTTAAATTCATCATCAAACAAACCGTCATTAAACATTGTTAGACCAAATTGCTGTTTCTATTGATATTTCATTTGTAGTTAAGTCGGCAAATAACTGCCCTAGTGATAATAAGCGTAGCACCGTAGCAAGTAGCTCACCGGCAGTTACTTTTAAAAAGTTAACTAACTGGCCCACTTTAATAGAGCCGTATTGCTTAACAAGTTCTAGCACCGATGCTTGCAGCTCTGTTAAAGACTGAAAACCAGAGTAGCGATGCAAAAGCTTTAAGTTATTGAGTGTTGGGTATACACGGATTTGCTTATCAGTAACCAGTATTAAATCGCGTCCATCTTGCTTAGCGATGGCTTGCTTTTCAATAAAACGTGCACGAAAGTCTTCATCGGCAATTTTGCTTTGTGGTTTTACTTCGATAAATTTTTGCGTGCCGTCTGTGTGGATAAGTAAAAAGTCAGGCGTGTAACGACAAATACGGTTATCAAACTGATATTCGTAACCGAGTGGTTGTGCTTCAAATGCGGCTATTGATGGTGAAAATTCAAAATGGAAACAAGCATCAAACTCTAAAGAGGATTCAACTAAACAGGTAGATTTATTTTTTTGACTAGCAAATTTATGGAGGTTTTTAACACGGGAGTGTTTGAGTTTTCTTCTGTACATGTGAGTCAACCATCTAACCATTTGGTTAAATACTAGACTATGCCACCTTATACTTCCAATTTATGCCATCTTTTAGTACAAATATGTCAACTTATACTTCAAACAACACCCAAATGAGGAATTTGGGTGGCAGTCTTACCAGCCACATCTCGGCACACACGTCACAAACTGTGGCTGCTCCCTTCCGGGCCTGACCAGGTTCGCCTGCTAGTGTTGCGAGAGGACCAATAAGACTACCATTGAGGGCCTTGGTTGGCGCGGGAAGGATTATCTCTACTTTTGCTACGTTATTCAAGGGATAATCGAAAAAGAAAGTGCGATTGCATACTTCATATACAATCGCGGCCTTTTAAACTGTTTTATGTTTACTATTTGCTCTCTAACTGCGCTTTAATATTTCGCAGTGCCGCTTTTACTTTTTTCATGTTCTCTGGGCCCATACGTAAAAGCTGTTTTTGTGCAGCGGGTAATTGCTCCCACTCTGCAAATGCATATTGGTAGGTTACTGAATCGCGCAGTAATGGTAAGTTACCTTCTGGCTCTGGTGTATCGAGTAATAAGTCGATTGCATCTTCAAGCGTTTGAGTAAACTCATTATCGCCGTAACCAATTTCTGTATAGGCATTATTAATAAGCGGTTTATATTCTTCAAATAAACGCACGGCTTGGGCGGCGCTCATACTAGTAAATATTTTTACATACGGGGTGTAACGTTCATAACTATTAGGATCGATAGTTAAAATATCACCTTCTGTGACACTAAATTTTTCTTCTGGCTTTATTACTGGTGTATGTTTTGTAGCAACTTTGCCCTTTGCTAAATTATCAACAAACACGACACCACGGCGAATAACATCATCGGTAATCATTAGCTCCATTACCGAATCACTTAAGTATTCATCCATTTTTGCCACAACGACTGCATCACTTTCATCAAGTGGTGGTAATTGCACGGCTGCTGGCTCGGCATCACGCTGCGCTGGCATTTCATAATCTTGCGGTTTATCTGGCAATACTGATGGAACATCTAAAACAGGATCATTCTCTGGCTTTAACTCCATCATAGGCTGCTCTACTGGTGCTGGCTCAACCTCAGTAAGCACTTCTGCCTCGTTGCTTGGCTTAAGCAATACAAATGCAGCGGCGCATACGAGTACCACTAAAATAATAATGGCAAAAAGTAGATTGTTATTAGGTGGACGTTTTTGAACATCTGACGCTGATGGTTTATCTGACATACGAACTCCATTAAAATTAAAATGCAATATCACTTAGAGTATTCTAAATGAGTTTAATTCATAGCTTACAGTAAATAATATTAAAAGCAGCTAAGGTATCCTTTGATTCTTCTAGCTTAAAGACTTAAAGTAAATAAATAAAGTAAAGACGTAGAACAGTTTAGTCCCTTATATGAAAATCAAGCAAGTTGATCCTAACAAACCCAAAGTTGCCCTTCTATTAACAGGGGGTGGCGCACGCGCTGCTTATCAAGTAGGCGTACTTAAAGCATTAGCTCATAGCATGCCTAGAACAGCGCCTCTGCCATTTAGAGTAATAAATGGTACATCTGCTGGGGCTATAAACTCTGCGGCGCTAGCTTGCTATGCCTCCTGCGCGCACTTAGCAGTTAGAAAGCTCGAGTCTGTATGGAAGAACTTTTCTACTTCTATGGTGTATAAAAGTGATTTTTTAAGTGTATTTGGTCATATTACTCGTAATATTTTAACCAGTTTTCAGTCAGAACATATAAATCATCCGCCTGCGAGTTTATTAAACAATCGGCCACTGCGTAAATTATTAAACGAAATATTAGATTTACATCGCATTGAACGCAACTTACATCACAATTACTTAGAAGCGCTTTCGATTACCGCCTCTAGTTATACTACTGGTGATTCGGTGGCGTTTTATCAATCTAATACACGCCTACCATGGCAACGCGCTAAACGTGAGGGCCGCGCTACGCGTATTAATGTTGAGCATTTAATGGCTTCGAGCGCCATTCCTATGGTGTTTCCTAGTGTAAATATTTATAACCATTACTTTGGTGATGGCTCTATACATCAGTTATCGCCTCTAAGCCCATCAATACATTTAGGCGCTGAAAAAATATTCATTATTGGTGTTGAGCAGCCTAAAGAGTTACATCCTGTGGGTTACTCAGCTCATTACCCTGGGCTGTCTTCGGTTGCAGGGCATTTACTCGACAGCGTGTTTACCGACACTATGCAATCTGACTTAGAACGGCTAGAGCGAATTAACCGCACCTTAGGCTTGCTGCCAGCTCGCGATAAACACCAAGAACTTAAGCGCATAGAAACCTGCGTGATCAACCCATCACAAAACTTTAATGCTATTGCCGCGCAGTACTACGACGATATGCCATGGGCAATTAAAGTGTTGCTTAGGATCATAGGGGTTAAAAAACATTCGCAATCGAGTTTAACCAGCTATTTATTATTTGAAAAACGTTATACCCAACATTTAATACAAATTGGTTATGAGGATGGCATGAAAAAGCTGCCTGAAATACGTAAGTTTTTAGAGCTAGATTAGGGCGCTGATGCATGCTCGCCCTGCATCATCTAAGTAACTTACTCAATACCATCAAATAAGTAATGCTCTACTCGCTCTACGCGCCTTGGTTTACCTTGCAGTATTAAAATATCGTTGGCTAGTAATATAGTGTGATCTGATGGGTTCTCTATTTCATTATTTTGTCGGCGCAGTGCTTTTATAGACACTTTTCGTTTTGCTAAATTAAGCGCCGCAATACTTTTATTAACCGCAAAAGCTTTATCGGGTAGCGCTATTACATGCAAGTATTCAAGGCGTTCATGCGCGTCTTCGTCTACATCCAGGTACTCACCGGTAAAAAAGCGTTGCAATAATTGATAACGGTTATGCCTTTCGGTGCTAACACGGCGAATAATACGGCTCATTGGTACCCCCGACATAGACAAAACATGCGAAACCAACATTAAGCTAGCTTCAAGGGTTTCTGGCACAACTTCGGTAACCCCCAGTTCTTTTAAACGCTCCAGCTGACTGTCGTCTTTGGTTCTTATTAGTATTTTTACCTCTGGGGCAACTTGCTTGATTGCATCTATTACTATTTGCGTTTGCTCAAACTCAGTAAAGGTAATAATGACTAAACGTGCTCGCTCTACTCCCGCACATTTTAAAATATCTTTTTGTTTAACATGGCCAAATAATATAGGCTCACCAGCCGCTTTACCTTCTTGAACTAAAATCGGATTACTTTCTATTGCTATATAATCAATGGCTTCTGGTTTTAAAAAACGTGCAACCGTTTGCCCCACCCGTGAAAAGCCACAAATAATGACATGATCACTATACAGTGTGCTGCTTTTAGGTTCACTTTCCCACGCTTGGCTTGCACGATCTAGCACGCCAATACGCTTTAAAATAAAAGGTGTTTTATCAATTAAAAAGGGCGTAAGCGCCATAGAAAGCACCCCTAAAGCAATTAAAAACGATACTTGCTGATTAGTTAGTAACTGATGCTGAGCGCCTAGCGCTATAAGTACAAAACCAAACTCCCCCATTTGCCATAGCATAAATGCACATGCTAGCGCGTCTTGTTTTCGCTCGCCCATTAGCTGAGCACTTATTGCCATTACCGCTATTTTTAATACTAATAACCCTACTAATGCGCCAATAATAAGTAAGCTATTATTAAGCACATACATTACATTGAGCTGCATGCCGACAGTGACAAAAAACAACCCCATTAAAATATCTCTAAATGGCCTAATATCTGCCTCAAGCTGATGCCGATAATGGCTTTCTCCTAGCATCATGCCTGCTAAAAAAGCGCCCAGTGCCATAGATAAACCAAATGAGTAGGTGAGTAAGGCAGCAAATAAAGCTACCAGCAAAGTGGTAAGCATAAATAGCTCGTCGGTACGTACTAACGCAATTTCATTAAATACTTTAGGCAAAATCCATTTACCTATAGCCCAAAGTAGTAAACAAACAAACGCCCCTTTCGTGAGTGCTACTGCTAACGCCCAGCTAATACTTTGCGATCCGGTAGCGGCTAATAAAGGTAAAATAATCAGTAAAGGCACAACCGCAATGTCTTGCAATAAAAGCACTCCAATGGCGAGCTGCCCACGGCGTTTATTTAACTCTCCGTTTTCTTTTAATAGCTTAACAACCACAGCAGTTGAGGACAGCATCATAATAACGCCAATTGTAAAACTGGTGAGCAAACTAAAGTTTAAGCAATATAAAATCACAATAAGCACTGTACTGGTTACTACAACTTGCAATGATCCTAAGCCAAATACTATATTGCGCATTGCCATTAGGCGCGAAATAGAAAACTCGAGCCCCAAACTAAATAATAAAAATACTATACCTAGTTCAGCTACTAAATCCATTTCGTGAGTTTGCGTCATCCAGCCAACACTGTGACTACCCGCTAAAACCCCTGTTGCTAAATAAGCCAATATAGGAGGTAGCCCTACGCGCTTAAAAATCCATACAAATAAGACAGCAGCGACTAATAAAGTAAAAATTTGAGTATTAATATTTTGCAAATATTACCTCGTTACTTATAAAAACAGCCATGCTTAACTATAGCAATCACCAATTTATCGGCCAGTTTTTAAATGTGGCATAAAATTCGCTTAGTATTATAAGATCATATACTCGGGGGAAATAAATCAATGGAAAATGTGCATATATTGACACAACGTATTGCTGGACGCGGAGAGTTTTTGCCGTTTTCGGCTGAGCATTATCGTAAAAATGAACCGGCAGCAACGCAAGAGCTAGCTGCAAAATTACAAACCAGTTTAATACTCGAAGATATATTAGCTATTTATGCAAAATTTGCAAAACAACTGCTAAATTTTTCAGGTATACAGTTCAAGTCTGCGCTAGGTACAGTGCAAACACCTGATTGCGATATTGATACGCTTTCTTATACCTTTGATTTAAATGTAGAGAACAGTAATTTAGGGCAACTAATATACTTTAGTAAATATCCTCTGAGTGTTGCCATAGAACAAAAACTACAATATTTTCATAGTGCGCTGCTCTACCCTTTACGTAATGCGATAATGTATAACAGGGTATTAAAACTTGCCACAAAAGATGCATTAACGGGACTAAGCAATAGAAGTCAATTTAATGACACCTTACTGCAAAAGCTTGAAAACTGCCGCCGTTACCAGCGCCCATTTAGTTTAATGTTGCTTGATTTAGACAGTTTTAAACAAGTAAACGATAACTTTGGTCATAAAGTGGGTGACGATGTACTTAAAGAGTTTGCCTTAGTACTTAATGGCTCTATTCGAGGCACTGACTCTGTATTTAGATTTGGTGGCGATGAATTTGCAATACTAATTGAAGATCCTGAGTTTACTACTAATAAAGTAATAGCTGAGCGCATTATGCAACGCGTTAAAAACTCAAAGATAATGGCGCAGTACTTAGTTACTACCAGTATTGGCTTTACTTTAGCGAGTAGCCAAGACACCGAAAACGATGTTTTTTCGCGAGCTGATAAAGGTTTATATAAAGCCAAAGCAGCGGGACGAAATTGCGCCAAAGCATATTAAGTACAGCAATTAATATTGTTGTAAATAAAAAAGCCTAGCTTCCCCCGCTAGGCTTTTTTATTGCTGCCTAAGTAGTTTTAATAAGTCTACCTACTTAGGGAGCCACTTTGCCGATAAAAACTTATACATAACCAACGCAATGCAAAAACCAAAAAAGAAACCACTGAGTAAATTAAGTAATGCAGCAATGCTAGCAAGTGGCGTAAATAACACTAACAACAGCGGTACACTCACTCCTAAAATAAAAAACAACCCACCTTTACCTAACCAATAAGCCAGTAAAATACTAGCGCACACTATTCCACCCGCTATAGCGCAGCCTAATGTCACTATATCAAGCGTTAAAAAATAATTAGCAAGCACAGCAATAACCGCTGTAATTAGCATACCTTGTGGTGCTTTATTTACTAACGATAAGCCTACATGCGGCTCCTTACTCATTATTTACACTCCCAATAAATACCGTTTTCATCACTATGGTTAGCACTTATAAAATAGCCTACCACTTGTACTAGGTCATCATTATAAAAAATTAACGGCACATTAGCACGCAGCCAAGGAGCCACTTTTGCATCTTTAAACCAATGCTTGAGCGTATTACTTCCTGGTTTTTTTAAAGGTTTGATGCGCGCACTATTACAATTAAAACGCACGCTTACTTGCTCATCTGCAGTTGGCGCTCTGACTCCTACGCCACTGTGTTTTTTTAGTAAGCGACCATCGGCAAGCTTTAGCTCACTGCGAGTAATTAGTGTGTTGTTTAATATTTGCGTACTTGGTACAACAAAATATAAATGCCCTTGATGGCGGCGTATTTGTCCATCACTAAGCTCAATAAGCATTTGTGCATCGCTTTTAGCTGCAATAGCCTGATTAATTATTTGCTCCAGCTGCTTTTGCGATGGTAATACATGAGTAAATAGCTCTAGCCATGCACGTACTACATTGGCTGTTCTAATCGGAGTAAATTTGGCAATAGCACTTATATTTAACGCCTGCTGAGAATTAACGCATTGCGTTAAATCAATGTGAGTATATTCGTTGAGTAAAGCGTGTTGCTGCTGCAGTAAACTAATACTGCGAGCGGTACATTGTTCAAAACCATTAAAGCGCGCTGCTAATATTGGCACAACTTGCTGGCGCATAAAGTTACGCTCAAAGCGCTCATCAGTATTAGAATCATCGGTAACATGGTTAAGTGCATATTGCGCCGCAAAGGCTTCTATATCACTGCGTTTTACCGCTAACAGCGGCCTGAAACATAATCGGCCGCTGGTTAAAGTGCGCTCGCGCTGCATTGCACCTAAACCTTTTAAACCCGAGCCACGTTTTAAGCGCAGTAAAAAGGTTTCTATTTGGTCGTTTAAATGTTGCCCAAGTAAAATAATGCTGCCATGTGGACTTAGCTCATCTAATGCTTGGTAACGAGCATCGCGCGCTTGCGCCTCTAGGCTCGTGCGTGACTGCTGCTCTATATTTACTTTAGCCGTTTGAAATGGCACATTTAGCTCATTGCACAGGGTTTGACAAAAAACCTGCCAGTCGTCGGCATACTGGCTCAAACCATGGTGTATATAAATAGCAGAAACTTGCAGTGCAGGATCCTGCACTCGTAAAGCATGCATTAAATGCAGTAACACCACAGAATCAACGCCACCAGAAAGTGCCACATTAAACACCCTATGACCTTGCTCAATATATTGACCCAATGATTGTTTTACTTGTTGATAAATAAGCGATGTGTGCATTAATTTAACCTGAGCTCCAGATAATTTAGCCAATAATTTTAAAATACTAGGGTCTGTTGACCTTTGCGGATTAAAATTTATTCAAACTAGGGGCGATTTAATCACGGCGCGAGGTTTGTAACCTAGTGGGCTAAGTAAAAACCGAGCAACAAAGAGTCAATCGCCCCTAGGTAGAACCCTTCGGGCAGCGCATGTTTGGCATTGATCCTACGTTATCGCCTATTTATGGGGAATAACCACACCACATAGGCTCTGCCTTGCCTAAATACCAAACACACTGCTGTAAATTTAACCTTGAAAGATAAACAGACCCTAAGTTTTAGGTACTTGATTTTAGCCATTTTAAAACAAAAAAACCGCATAAGCGGCTTTTTTAAATATTTATTGCTAATTATTAAAAGAATTTAAGAGCAATAACCAAACGACATTAAGCGTTTGTAGCGCTGATCAAGCATCTCTTCAAGCGAAAGTGCTTGTAGGTCGGCTAAGTCACGCTTTAATCGCACTTTTAAATTACGTGCCATAGCATCATAATTACGGTGCGCTCCACCTAATGGCTCATCTACTAAGTTGTTAATTAGGTCTAACTCTTTAACTCGCTTAGCAGTTACACCCATAGCTTCAGCTGCAAGTGGGGCTTTATCGGCGCTTTTCCATAAAATAGACGCACACCCTTCAGGAGAAATTACTGAGTAAGTACTGTATTGCAACATGTTAACACGATCGCCAACACCAATTGCTAACGCACCACCCGATCCACCTTCACCAATAACCGTACAAATAGTTGGCACTTTTAAAGAGGCCATTACTTTAAGGTTACGGGCGATAGCTTCTGACTGGCCACGCTCTTCAGCACCCACACCAGGATAAGCTCCAGGGGTGTCGATAAAGGTCATAATTGGCATTTTAAAACGCTCAGCCATTTCCATTAAGCGCAATGCTTTACGGTATCCTTCAGGCTTTGGCATACCAAAGTTACGTTTAATTTTTTCAGCGGTACCACGGCCTTTTTGTTGGCCAATAACCATTACTGGTTCGCCATCTAAACGCGCTATACCACCTAAAATTGCCGGATCATTAGCAAAAGTACGATCACCTGCAAACTCGTCAAACTCCGTAAAAATACGCTCGATATAATCTCGAGTATAAGGACGCAACGGATGACGTGCCAGCTGTGATACTTGCCAAGCGCCAAGTTCAGAGAATATTTTCTCTTTTAATCGGTCGCTTTTCTCTTTTAGCTTGCTGACTTCCTCTTCTAATTCAAGGTCTAATTCGCCAGCGCGGCTTACATTTTGTAATTCTTCAATTTTCACTTCTAATTCTGCAATCGGAAGCTCAAAATCAAGATAATTGAGGCTCATGCTCTAAACTACCTAATTAGTTAAATTCTAGTTCTACATCTTGCGCTGCCATTAGCGATAACTTATGAATTAAGTCGTCACTTGGCGTAACACACCATTCGATCCCTAGGGTTAATTGCGCCAATGCATCTGGGCGTTGGTAATAAACCTTGATCGGACACGTTCCCATTTTATATGGTTCGAGTACTTTTTGTAATTTATCGAAGAAACCTGCCTCGACTTGCACCATGTTCAGCGTCATTTTAATCGCTTTAATACGTTTTTCACGCGCTTGAGCAATGGTGTTTATTTCTCTGGCGGTCATTGTAATACCACCAGAGAAGTTATCAAAGCTGACCTGTCCAGATATCACCAAAATATTATTAACTTGGAGCATATCTTGGTATTTTTCAAACTCATCTGAATATAAGCGTACATCAATGCGGGCGCTCTTGTCATCTAAAGTTATTAATGCCCACCTATTTCCTTTTTTATTAATTAGCACTCTGGCCGAAATTACAAGCCCTGCAGCTGTAGATACTACATCGCGATTAGTAGGCTGTAAATCGACCAATTTACCACTGGTATAATATTTTAGCTCGCGGCGATATTGATTTATTGGATGACCGGTTAAATAAAGACCAAGAGTTTCTTTTTCGCCATCGAGCCATTCGTTATCGGTGAGTCCTGTGGCTTTAATAAAGGCTTGCTCTACTTCATCGGGTTCAGTGGCTAATAAGCCAAATAAATCACTTTGCCCTAATAACTCTGCTTTATTGTGCTGATCGGCGGCGCGCATGGCACTTTTTAAGCTTGCCAATAACGTGGCGCGCCCTGATTGAGTTTTTTCAGGGCCTAGCTGATCAAGTGCCCCTGAATAAATAAGTTTTTCGGTTACACGTTTATTTAAGCGTTTTAAATCAACACGGGCACAAAAATCAAATAAATCTTTAAATGGTCCGCCCTTAGCGCGTGCTTCTAAAATAGCCTCTACAGGTGCTTCACCTACTCCTTTAATAGCACCAATACCGTAAACAATTTCGCCTTGCAGGTTTACAGTAAATTTGAACTCGCCAGCATTCACATCAGGCGGGAGCAAGGTGAGTTTCATGTTTTCACATTCATCCACCAAAATAACTATTTTGTCGGTATTATCCATATCGGCCGACATTACCGCAGCCATAAACTCTGCTGGATGATGGGTTTTCATCCACAGTGTTTGATACGACACTAATGCATACGCAGCGGAGTGCGATTTATTAAAACCATAACCTGCGAACTTTTCTACCAGATCGAAGATCTTAATTGCTAGTTCGCCGTCAATGCCGTTATTTCGCGCACCATCTTCAAATGTTGAACGCTGTTTTGCCATTTCTTCGGGCTTTTTCTTACCCATAGCACGGCGCAGCATATCGGCGCCGCCTAGTGTATAGCCAGCTAATACTTGGGCTATTTGCATTACTTGTTCTTGATACAAAATAATGCCGTAGGTTGGCTCTAAAATAGGTTTTAAGCTTTCGTGCTGATACTGCGCATCGGGGTATGAGATTTCTTCGCGGCCTAATTTTCGGTCGATAAAGTTATCTACCATGCCCGATTGCAGCGGACCGGGTCGAAACAAGGCTACTAAAGCAATCATATCTTCAAAGCTGTCGGGCTTTAAGCGCCTTACTAAGTCTTTCATGCCCCTTGATTCTAGCTGAAACACCGCAGTCGTTTCGGCGCGCAGTAGTAACTCAATACTCTTTTTATCATCCAACGGAATAGTATTAATATCTACCGGCTCTTTACCGGTGCGCGCTAAGCGCTCGTTGGTCATGTCGAGCGCCCACTGCAATATAGTCAGCGTTCGTAAGCCTAAAAAGTCAAACTTAACTAAACCGGCAGTTTCTACATCGTTTTTATCAAACTGAGTAACCGGAAACTTACCTTCGTCATCGCAATAAAGAGCAGCAAAGTCGGTAATTGTGGTGGGCGATATTACTACCCCACCCGCATGTTTACCGGCGTTACGTGTACACCCTTCGAGAATGCGACACATATCGATTAAATCTTTTACTTCATTGTCGCCATCGTAGGCTTCTTGCAAGCGTGGCTCTATATCAAATGCCTTGGCAAGTGTCATCCCAGGATCGCCTGGGATCATTTTTGAAATACGATCAACAAAACCGTACGGGTGACCTAATACTCGGCCAACATCGCGTATTACCGCTTTTGCCGCCATGGTTCCAAAGGTAATAATTTGCGATACCGCGTTACGCCCATACAAGGCCGATACATGATCAATCACCTCATCGCGCCTATCCATACAAAAATCGACGTCGAAATCGGGCATTGAAATACGTTCTGGGTTCAAAAACCGCTCAAACAGCAAGTCAAATTCCAATGGATCAAGGTCGGTAATTTTAAGCGCGTAGGCTACCAGTGATCCTGCACCTGACCCACGCCCAGGGCCAACTGGAATATTGTTATCTTTGCTCCACTGAATAAATTCCATTACGATTAAGAAATAACCTGGGAATCCCATTTCGTTAATTACACCAAGCTCTATATCTAGGCGCTCATCGTATTCAACGCGTTTTTCTTTACGCTCTTGCTCATTAGGAAATAAAAACTGTAATCGCTCTTCAAGACCGTCTTGTGACACCTTAACTAAAAAGTCTTCAATTTTAAGTGAGCCGGTCGGATAATCTGGTAAAAAGTAAGTACCAAGTTGCACCGTTACATTACAGCGTTTGGCTATTTCTACGGTGTTTTGTAATGCCTCTGGAATGTCGCTAAATAACTCAGCCATTTGCTCTGGCGTTTTTAAGTATTGCTCTTCTGAAAATCGTTTAGGGCGGCGTTTATCATCCAGTGTATAACCATCAAAAATAGCCACGCGAATTTCGTGTGCTTCAAAGTTTTCTGGTTTTAAAAACACCACTTCGTTAGTGGCCACAACGGGTAATTGCTCTTTAGCAGCAAGCTCTACCGCCATGTGTAAATAATCTTCTTCAAGCGGTCGATTAGTTCGAACCAGCTCAAGGTAGTAGTTATCACTAAAATGCTGTTTATAAAAACTAACAACCGATTCAATAACACTCGGATTATTTTTTAATAACGCTTTACCTAAATCACCGTCTTTTGCACCAGAGAGTATTATTAACCCGGCTTTAAGTTCTATTAGCCAATCACGATCAATCACCGGGCGATGAAATACATGCCCGCGCTGATATGCTTTAGATATTAATAAAGTGAGGTTTTTATAACCTTGATTGTCTTTTGCTAAAATAGTAATGCGGCTTGGCTCGTTTTCAAACTCAGGGCTGCGTAGCCAAAAGTCAGCACCCACTATAGGTTTTATACCTGTGCTGTGGGCTGTTTCGTAAAAGCGCACTAAGCCACATAAGTTCATTTGGTCGGTAATAGCAATTGCCGGCATTTGTAGTTCTTGTGCTTTGGCTACAATTGGCTTGGTTTTGGCAAGGCCATCAACCATCGAAAAATCAGAGTGAACTCTTAAGTGAACAAAATCTGGAGCTGCCATGTTTACGCCTCACCCTTGGCTTGCGCTAATACACGTTGCACTGGTTTAAAGCTTTTACGATGCTCCTTTATTGCGCCATATTGCTCAAGTGCTGTAAAATGCGCTTTGGTTGGATAGCCTTTATGCCCTGCAAAACCATATTCTGGGTGGCGTTTATCTAGCTCTACCATTTCGTTGTCGCGCGCTACTTTAGCTAAAATAGAAGCGGCTGAAATTTCGGCTACTAAGCTGTCGCCTTTTACTATTGCTTGCGCTGGCATGGTTAACTTAGGTAGGCGGTTGCCATCTATAAATACAAATTCAGGTTGCGTGCTTAGCCCCTCTACTGCGCGAGTCATGGCAAGCATAGTGGCGTGCAGAATATTTAGCTCATCAATCTCTGTTGGGCTGCAACGACCATACGCGTAACACAATGCTTTTTCTTGAATTTCAATGGCAAGCGCTTGGCGTTTTTTATCCGTTAATTTTTTTGAATCTGCTAAACCTGCAATAGGCTTTGAGGGATCTAAAATAACGGCAGCAGTAACTACGTCGCCAACAAGGGGGCCACGCCCTACTTCGTCAACACCGGCAATAAGGGCTACATTGGGTCGTTCAATTTGCATTTATTAACTCCGCTACAGCATTGGCTGCTTGTTCGCTGGCATTTAACCTAATTTTTTTGTGGATCGCTAAAAAGCGTGCTTTTAATGCTTGGTTATCGGTATTTAGCATAGGCGTAAGTGCTTGCGTTAAATTAGCTACATTGCACTCACTTTGCAAAAACTCGGGTACGAGTTCTTCATCGGCCAATAAATTCGGCAATGAAAAATACTTTATATTAAAGGTAAATAAGGTTTTAAAAATCCAATAGCTCAGTGGTTTAATTTTATAACCCACTACCATGGGCTTTTTATACAGCATGCCCTCAAGCGTGGCAGTACCCGACGCTAATAAAATAGCATCGGCTGCTTGCATAGCTTGTTTTGATTGTCCATCCAGCAAACTAATTTTAAGCGTTGGCGCAGTAGCATTTAAAATTTCAGTAAACTGCGCTTTGCGTTTGGCGTTAACCAATGGCACCACAATTTTAAGTGCTGGGTTTTGCGCTTGTAACTGCACGGCTGTTTTAATATAGGTTTCGCTTAATAAGCCTACTTCTGAGCCGCGACTACCAGGTAGCAGGGCAAGTACTTTATCATCTGGGCTTAAACCTAGCTCTTTGCGGGCTTTGCTATCGTCGTGCTCAAGCGCTATATCGTCTGCTAATGTGTGCCCTACAAATGTACAAGGTACTTGGTGCTTATCGTAAAATTCTTTTTCAAACGGTAATAATGCAAGCACTAAGTTAGTAGCAGCACTTATGGTATGAATGCGCTTTTCTCGCCATGCCCAAACCGAGGGGCTTACGTATTGTACTGTTTTAATTCCGGCGTCTTTAAGGGGTTTTTCTACGCGCAAGTTAAAATCGGGCGCATCTATGCCAATAAATACATCAGGTGGGTTATCAATAAAATGTTGCACCAGTTGTTTACGTATTTTAAGTAAGCGTGGTAGGCGCCCTAATACTTCAACCAACCCCATTACCGACAATTCATCCATGTCGTAAAGCGTGTTACAGCCTTGCGCCTGCATTTTAGGGCCCGCTATACCTTCAAAAATCGCATCGGGAAAATGCTTTTTAAGTGCTTTAATTAAGCCTTCACCTAAAATATCGCCCGACAGTTCACCTGCCACAATACCAATTCGTAGTTGTTTTTGATCTTTATTCATTTGATTTTTTCACACGTAAACTAGGGCCTGTTTGCCTTTATGGGTTAACAGGCTCTGGGCGTTAATTGAACCTAGTTTACCGCGTTTTCGTATTGGATTAAATGCTTAAAACTAAGTGCTTAAATTTGCTAAAAATAGCCCAGGTACTGTATGCTTTTGATACTGATTAAGCACTAACCGCTTATATTGAGTTTTACTAATATAAATATTGACTTCAAATGGTCAAAAGTAAATACTAACGAAACTTTCAGTAATTACTGAAACCTTATAAAACCAACGCACCCGTCAAATTATTGCTTTGTGCTGTAACTACATCACATATTTAGGAGCTAAACATGATAGATGAAACCTTTGTGGATCTATCGCGATTGCAGTTCGCTGTTACCGCCCTCTTTCACTTCTTATTTGTACCTTTAACTATAGGTATGACTTGGATCTTAGTTATTATGGAATCGGTTTATGTTATGACCGGTCGTGAAATTTATCGCGATATGACTAAGTTTTGGGGGAAATTGTTTGGTATTAACTTTGCAATTGGTGTGGCTACGGGTCTTACCATGGAGTTTGAGTTTGGTACCAACTGGTCTTATTACTCCCATTACGTAGGTGATGTTTTTGGTGCTCCCCTTGCTATTGAAGGGTTAATGGCATTCTTTTTAGAATCGACCTTTGTGGGTATGTTCTTTTTAGGTTGGGACCGGCTCTCTAAACGCCAACACTTAGGTGCTACCTTTTTAATGGCAATTGGTACTAACATGTCGGCGTTATGGATTTTAATTGCCAACGGCTGGATGCAAAACCCAGTAGGTGCCGAGTTTAATTACCAAACCATGCGCATGGAAATGACCAGCTTTGCAGAGCTGGTATTTAACCCTGTAGCACAGGTTAAATTTATTCATACCGTATCTGCAGGTTATGTTGCTGCATCTATGTTTGTGCTCGGTATTAGTGGTTATTATATTTTAAAAGGACGCGACTTAGCCTTTGCTAAACGCTCGTTTTCAGTCGCCTCTGGCTTTGGTTTAGCCTCTATTTTTTGTGTTATTTTGCTCGGCGATGAATCGGGTTATGAAGTAGGCGAAGTGCAAAAAGTAAAACTGGCCACCATTGAAGCAGAATGGCATACCGAAGAAGCCCCAGCAGCGTTTACACTTATAGGTTTCCCAGATTCAGAAAAGCAGGTAACTCACGGCGCTGTAAAAATCCCGTATGCATTAGGGCTTATTGCAACTCGCTCGCTCGATGAGCAAGTGACCGGTATTAACGATCTAGAAAAACAACACGAAGTGCGAATTCGTAACGGTATGATTGCGTACGAATACCTAGTAAAACTGCGCGCTGGTGATGACACGCCTGAAAACGTCGCTAAATTTAACACCCTAAAAGACGATTTAGGCTACGGCCTATTACTAAAGCGTTATACATCTGATGTAGTAGATGCCACAGAAGAGCAAATTCAAAAAACAGTTAAAGACTCTTTTCCTAAAGTGGGCCCAATGTTTTGGTCTTTTCGTATTATGGTTGGCTGTGGCGTATTAATGCTGGGTGTGTTTATTCTTGCTTTTTACTATAACGCGCAGCGAGTTATTGAGCAAAAACGTTGGCTATTATGGGCTACTGTTTTAAGTATTCCACTGCCGTGGATAGCCATTGAATTTGGTTGGATTGTGGCTGAATATGGTCGCCAGCCTTGGGCTATTTCTGAAATATTACCAACCTTTTTAGCAACTTCTACGCTAACGGTAAACGATATTTTAATTAGCTTAACTGGGTTTATTGTATTTTATACCGGCTTAGCCATTGTTGAAGGTTGGTTAATGCTACGCTTTATTAAGCAAGGCCCAAGCTCACTACATACCGGTAAGTATCACTTTGAACTACCTAATAACACCACTGAAGGTAGAGGAGAGCAATCATGATTTTTGATTATGAAACATTAAAAATGCTGTGGTGGTTGATCATAGGCATACTGCTAATTGGCTTTGCAATTACCGACGGCATGGATATGGGCGTTGCTATGCTGCTGCGCCTAGTGGGTAAAACTGATTCAGAGCGCCGCACCGTTATTAATACTATTGGCCCGCATTGGGATGGCAACCAAGTATGGTTTATTACCGCCGGTGGTGCACTATTTGCCGCGTGGCCTATGGTATATGCAGCGGCTTTTTCAGGCTTTTATTTTGCTATGATGCTGGTATTGTTTGCATTATTTTTTAGACCACTTGGGTTTGATTACCGCAGTAAAGTAGATTCAAAACGCTGGCGTAATAACTGGGACTGGGGCCTATTTGCTGGCAGTGCCATTCCTGCATTAGTATTTGGTGTGGCCTTTGGTAACCTCTTTTTAGGTGTGCCTTTTAGCATTGATAATTTTTTACGAGTAAGTTACCAAGGTTCGTTTTTTGCACTACTTAACCCATTTGCACTGTTAGTAGGTGTAATTAGTATTACTATGTTAATAGCTCATGCAGGTATGTGGCTACAACTGCGTACTGCTAGCTTAGTTGCAGAGCGCTCAGGGCAATATGGTCGTTATGCACTTATTCTATTTATTGTGCTATTTGCAGCAGCTGGTTTTTGGGTTGCTAATTTAACGGGTTATCAAATTGTATCTATGCCGGATACACAAAGCCATGCCGACCCACTGGCAAAAGTAGTTACAACTGCGCAAGGGGCTTGGCTAACTAATTACAGTGAGCGCCCTTGGACTATGACCTTCCCTATTTTAGCGTTTGCAATGGCACTCAGTGCATTGTTGTTCTCTAAATTAAATAAGCCCGCATTAGGGCTTGCTTCAACTAGCTTAATGTTAATAGGCATTATTATGACGGCAGGCGTATCACTGTTCCCCTTTATTATGCCATCGAGTAATAACCCAAATATTAGTTTAACTATTTGGGATGCGGTGTCGAGCCATATGACGCTTAACGTTATGTTTGTTGCCGTAGTTATTTTTGTGCCAATTATTTTATCTTACACCACCTGGTGTTACGTAAAAATGTGGCGCCGCGTTACGGTAGAAGAAATAGAAAACAACCCTCACGGTAGCTACTAAGGAGACTAAACTATGTGGTATTTCGCTTGGATTTTAGGTGTACTTTTAGCCTGTACCTTAGGTGTAATAAATGTAATGTGGTATGAGTTTCAGCAAAATAAAGACAGTATTGCTGATGACGAGCAAGTAATGCATGATTTATTAAAAGAGACTAACACAACTAAAAATGACGACTAACACCCGCCCTGATCGCGCGCAACAGCAGTCTTTGCGCGCTTTTTTAAAGCGTCAAAGTAAACCCGCTGCAATGCTATTAAAGCTAAGCATTGCACTGGGTACTGTTAACGCATTACTCATGATTGCAGGTGCTTATTTACTTGCTCAAGCTATTCATAATGTAATTTTTGAACAGTATAGTTTGGCTGAAATCACCTACTTATTATGGCCTTTGGCCGGTATTATTTTACTGCGCGCGGTATTTTTAACACTAAGTGAACGCTTTAGCGCTTATGCTGCACTTAAAATAAAGTCGGCAATGCGCCAAACCCTACTTAATAAGCTCAGCCTGCTTGGGCCAAGCTATGTAGAGCAACATGGCCAAGGTGCTACCCTCAATACATTGCACAATGGTGTAGAAGCGCTACACGATTATTATGCTAAGTACCTACCTGGCGTTGCCTACAGTGCGCTTATTCCGCTGGCTATATTAATCGTTATTTTTCCGACAGATTACAAAGCTGGGCTAATATTTTTATTAACTGCGCCGCTTATTCCTTTTTTTATGATTTTAGTTGGCTCAAAAGCCGAAGCGCTTAATCAACAACGTTGGCAACAACTGGCGGTATTAGGGAATTACTTTTTTGATCGCGTACAAGGGCTTACCCAACTTAAACTATTTAACGCCACTCGCTTAGAGCTAAAACAAATTGCTAAAATATCTGATGACTTTAGACACGCAACACTTAGCGTATTAAAAATTGCTTTTTTATCATCATTTGCATTGGAATTTTTGGCAACCATTAGTGTGGCATTAGTAGCGGTTATTATTGGTTTTAGATTGTTTTTTGGCACACTTGATTTTGCCACTGGTTTTGTGGTTTTACTGTTAGCGCCTGAATTTTATTTGCCGCTGCGTCAATTAGGCAGCCACTATCATGCGCGCTTGCAAGGTATAAGTGCCGCAGCCGACATGCTAATAATTTTAAATGCCCCATTGCCTGAGCAACAAAGCGAACACACCACAGACAAAATTAGCGCTACTATTAGCTCAATTACAGTTAATAACCTTAGCTTTACCTACCCAAATAGTGACGAAGGAATAAAAAATATAAACTTATCTCTACCCAACAAAGGGTTAATTGCCGTTGTTGGTGCCAGTGGCTCGGGTAAAAGTACTCTGTTTGATTGTTTATTGGGGTTTCACCCCGAGGTCATTAAGCATATAAGTATTAATCAGCAAATTTTAAGTACTGCACATATTGGGCAATTACAAAGCCACATTGCGTGGATACCGCAATCAGCCACGTTATTTTACGACACTATTGCTGCCAATATTAAATTAGCAAAGCCTAATGCAACGCAACAAGAGCTTGAGCATGCAGCAAAGCAAGCAGGCGCTTTGGGCTTTATAAAGGCACTGCCTGATGGTTTTAATACTTTAATTGGCGAGCAAGGTGAGGGACTTTCTGGTGGTCAAAAGCAACGCATTGCCCTTGCGCGTGCTTTTATAAAACAAGCACCTATATTGGTACTTGACGAACCTACTGCGCACCTTGATAGCGAAACCGAACAAGTTATTCAACATGCTATAGCTGATTATGCAAAAAATAATTTAGTGCTAGTTATTGCCCATCGGCTCAATACAGTCAAAAATGCTGAGCAACTTATTGTAATGCACAATGGCAAAATAGCTCAGCAAGGTTGCTTTAATAGCTTAGCGGCTGAAGATGGTGAGTTTGCCACTTTACTGCAAACAGCACAGCAAGGAGCAGTTCATGCATAATTTTATTCGCTTACTAAAACTGTGCCGTCCTCACTACAAAGCTATGTTGTTGGGTACCTTTTTAGCCACAATTACAGTACTTGCTAATGTGGGGTTACTGGCTATATCGGGCTGGTTTTTAGCCTCAATGGCGGCAGCCGGTATTGCCGGTACACAAATGAATTACTTTACTCCAGCAGGTACTATTCGCTTTTTAGCAATTGTACGCACCGCATCACGGTATGGGGAACGCTTAGTAACTCACAATGCTACGTTTTTAATGCTAAGTGAAATTCGCGTTAGTGTGTTCTCTACCCTCAGTAAACTCAATAATGTTGACTTAGCAATGAGCCGCAGCGCCGATTTAGTTAATCGGCTCCAAAACGATGTAGACGCGCTAGATAAGTTTTACTTAAACGTATTATTACCTATGTTAGTTGCGCTATTAAGCGTGCCGATTATTATGCTGTTTATGTCGGCATACAACGCCGATGTCGCACTTATTTGTTTTACTGGCATTGTTCTGATTGGCGTCGTTTTACCTGCTTTTCTTAGCGCTAAATTAAATAAAAACAGCCACAAAGAAACACAGTTAAGTGCACAGCTGCGCTCTGAGCTTTCCGATACTTTAACCGGCCTTAGAGAACTAAGTATTTACCAAGCTCGGGAGCAGCAAATTGCTAAGTGCGATGATTTAAGCGAGCAGTATAATCAGCAACTGTTTATTCGCCACAAGGCGCTGGCTAATACCGATGGTTTAAGCTTATTAGTTGTACAACTGGCCATGATCGCAAGTATTGTGACCATAGCGCCCCTGGTTTACAGTAATGCCATGGTTAATGTTGAGCTGGCAATGCTAAGCCTATTTGTGCTCGCCAGCTTTGAAAGTGTGTTACTCCTGCCAAATGCGTTTATTGAATTACCAAATGTGTTAAAAGCAGCTGAACGTTTATTTACGCTTGAAGATAAAGCCGCAAATGCTAATACGCAATATGATGCCGCTATAAATAATAATTTGGCTTTGCAAAATCCCTCACTAACACTTAAGAACATTAGTTATTGTTACGATAAACACCCAGCATTAAATGACGTGAGTTTTGAGCTAAAGCCGCAGCAAAAAGTGGCCATTGTTGGTAGAAGTGGTAGCGGTAAAACAACCTTAGTTAACTTACTCACCGGTTTATGGCCACTGCAACAAGGCAATATTACCTTGAGTGAGCAAGGCAACTGCGTTGATTTGCATTTATTAAGTAATGATAACCGAGCAAGGTTAATTAATATTTTGGCTCAACAGCATCATATTTTTGATGGCACTTTAAAAGAAAACCTATGCTATGCAGCGCCTAATGCAACTAAAGCGCAAATGCTAGATGCACTAGCGCATGCACAACTTAGCCCGTGGTTTACTGAGTTAAAATCGGGGTTAAATACTCGCTTAGGTACCGGCGGGCGTAATGTGTCACAAGGTCAGTCGAGGCGGATTGCGATTGCGCAGGCTTTATTGCAAAACCCCGCTATTTTAGTGCTTGATGAGCCAACAGAAGGGCTAGATAATCAATCTAAACAAAGTGTAATGCATGCCATTATGCAAGTTATGAGTAACGCCAGTGTACTTACTATTACCCATGATCCAGCCCTGCTTGAGCATATGGATAATATTATTTGGTTAGAGGATGGGCGCGTAATAGCACAAGGCACCCATCAGCAATTACTTAGCGATCCTGCTTACACGTCACTTACTATCCGTTTTTAATTCGCTTTATCTATTACGGTAACTTGCACATCAATAACGCCGACTTTAGGGTCGGCTATCTTTTTAAACATACTGCTCGATAAATCTATAATACGCCCGCGTATATAAGGACCTCGGTCGTTAATTCTCACTATTACCGACTTATTATTTGCTAGGTTTGTTACTTTCACTTTAGTACCAAAGGCCAGCTTAAGATGCGCTGCCGTTGCTGCTTGCTGATCAAAGCGTTCGCCATTTGCGGTGGTTCTTCCTTGGTATTTATTGGCATAAAATGATGCTTTGCCAAGCTGTGTCAGCTCCCCTGAGCTTGATTTTACAAGTGGTTGACTACTGCAACCTGCAAGGATAATAGCAATAAAAGTAACAGTGAGTTTTTTAAGTATCATTAAATAGCTTATGTAATTGATATAATTAGCAACTAGCCTACAGCTACTTGCCTGAGCTGATCCTGAATTACTCACTAGTAATTATAAATAATAAGCAATAAAAAACCACCATCGATTACTCTTAGGTGGTTTTTTATATAAGCTAAAAGGCGTTTATCGTACGATACCGCGCTCTGAGCTTTTAACAAAATCTATCATTAACTGTACTGCTGGATACTTTTGCGCATCTTCGCTAAGTGACTCAATTGCTTCATCTACACCTAGGCTTTTACGATAAAATACTTTATAAGCACGGCGTACAGCCATTATCTCATCGCTTTGAAAACCACGGCGTTTCATGCCCTCAGTATTAATTGCAACTGGACCTGCAGGTATACCTATAGTGGTAACAAATGGTGGTACATCTTTATTAATAGCTGAATACATGCCTACAAATGCATGTG
Organism: Pseudoalteromonas sp. 20-MNA-CIBAN-0454; assembly: GCF_040308685.1. Taxonomy (NCBI): domain Bacteria; kingdom Pseudomonadati; phylum Pseudomonadota; class Gammaproteobacteria; order Alteromonadales; family Pseudoalteromonadaceae; genus Pseudoalteromonas; species Pseudoalteromonas sp. 20-MNA-CIBAN-0454. The sequence goes on from NZ_JBEOOB010000006.1 coordinate 25,923, forward strand.
CGCCTACCTTACAAAACTGATGTATACCTGAGTTGCCCGCAAGAATAACCCAGTCACCAATATGTACATGCCCTGCTACACTGGCGTTATTAGCAAATATAACATTATCGCCAATCACTGCATCGTGAGCAACATGGGTATAGGCCATAAACAGGTTATTACTACCTATAATGGTTACGCCCTGATCTTGAATTGTGCCACGGTGAATTGTAACGCATTCACGAATAATATTATTGTCACCAATAGTGAGCGATGTTGGTTCGTTGTTGTACTTTTTGTCTTGGCATGCTTCACCAACCGACGCAAACTGAAAAATATGATTTCCAGAACCGATAGTTGATGGGCCTTTAACTACAACATGAGACTCAATAATACAGTTATCACCAATGACAACATCATTGCCAATATAACTATATGGTCCCACTGAAACATTGCTGCCTAGTGTCGCGCCTGGTTCGATTATTGCCGTTGGATGAATCACAATTAAAACTCTCTTCTCGCACACATAATTTCGGCGCTACATACTAGCTTGCCATCGACTTTTGCTTCTGCTGCAAACTTCCATAAATTACGACGTTCTTTTAAAAACTCAACATGTAAATGCATAGTATCACCAGGAAGTACTGGTTTTTTAAAACGTGCATTATCTACAGCTGCAAACAAATACAATTCATTTTCGCTACGGTTTTCAACCGTTTTAAAGCCAAGTAACCCAGTTGCTTGAGCCATGGCTTCTAATATTAATACACCCGGAAAAATTGGCTGATTTGGGAAATGCCCGGTAAAAATGGGTTCGTTTATAGTCACATTTTTAATAGCATGCAAAGATTTGCCAGGTGTAAAGTCAATTACTCTATCAACTAATAACATCGGGTAGCGATGCGGTAATAAACTTAAAATTTCTTGAATATCAAGGCTATTTAATTCGTTTGCCAAAATAGCATCCTCATTAGTGTTCAACGTTTATGGCTTATTTAATTGCTCAAGTGCTTTAATACGGCTTTTCATTTCAGAAAGGTTACGCAAGTGAGCGATTGATTTACGCCATTCTTTGTTTGTAGTATGAGGTATACCAGATGAATAGATACCTGGCTCGGTGATTGATTTTGTCACCATACTCATACCCGTAATTATAACACCATCACAGACGCTCATGTGACCATTAATTGCTGTCATGCCGCCAATTTGGCAGTTTTTACCTATGGTGACGCTACCAGCAAGTACAGTACAACCAGCAATAGCTGTGCCTGAGTTAACTTCAACGTTATGTGCTATTTGGCATTGGTTATCAATAATTACATTACTATGGATAATAGTATCGTCAAGTGCACCACGATCAATTGTAGTACTTGCGCCAATTTCAACTTTATCACCAATAATAACAGAGCCAAGCTGAGGAATTTTAATCCATTGCCCACGCTCATTAGCATAACCAAAACCATCACTACCTATAACGCTATTGGCTTGCAACAAACAATCTGAGCCAATTTCAACATTATGATAAATAGTTACATTCGACCAAAGCTTAGTGCCTGAGCCTATTTTAACACCTTCACCAATAAAACTGTTCGGACCAATTTGTACGTTATCGTTAATTATCGCATTGCTTTCAATTACCGTATTAGCGCCAATAGCGGCACTTTTACTTACTGTCGCATTTGGGTGAACAACCGCGCTTGGATGAATGCCTGTTGCGGCAGAGCGTGGCGTCGTATCCATTAATTGCGCAAGCTTGGCGTAACTTACATACGGATTTGCAACTATTAGTTTATTGCCGTTAAAGTAAGGAGCATCTGCTTCACTAACAATGACAGCACTGGCTTGAGTCACTTCAAGTTGCGAGCGATATTTCTTATTCGCTAAAAATGCAATATGCCCTGAGCGGGCATGTGCAAGTGTTGCTATTTTTGTTATTTCTAAAGCGCCATCACCTTGCAGCTCGGCGCTTAGAAGTTCCGCTATTTGCGAAAGCGTATAATTTTGCATAACTTAATTATTTCTTACTCACTGCAGCAACTACTTTATTAGAAAGATCAGTTACTTTTTTAGGGTTAAAGTAAATAGTTGTATCTTTAACTTTAACTTCATCAAAGTCGCCATCTTTAGCAATGTCTTCAATTGTTTTGATAATTAAACCCTGCACTTTTGCAAGCTCTTGGTTTTGGCGTGCTTTAATTTCTTGCTCAAGAGGACGACCTACTTCAGCAAGGTTTTTTTGCATACCCTGAATTTTGTCACGCAGTTTATCTTTTTGCGCTTGGCTCATAGTGGTACTTTCACGCTTGAACTTTTCAGCTTCAAAGCGAATATCGCCTTGTAGCTTTTCTAACTCTTGACGGCGCTCTGCAAACTCAGTTTGTAGAGATTGCTCAATTTTAGCCATTTGTGGTATTTGCTTGTAGATTTCTTGCATGTCTACAATACCTACTTTATGTGCAAATGCACTTACCGAGGTGCCCATCATAAGTGTTGCTAAAACAGCTACTGCCGTTGATTTAAATAATTTATTCACAAAAAACTCCTTTAAAAGCTGTTACTAATATTAAAACTGATGGTCTTCGTATCGTCATCTTCTTCTTTTTGCAATGGATACGCAAAACTAATCAGCATTGGACCCATTGGAGAGATCCACTGTAATGATAAACCGGTTGAAACCCTAAAACGCATTGGATCAGAGTAATCATCTAATTTAGCTCGCTCATCGGCTGCTAAATTTTGGTAACGGTCTACGTTAAACTCGGTATCCCATACGTTAGCAGCATCAACAAAGAAACTGGTACGTACTGAGCTGGTATTTTCTTCATCTAAAAACGGTGTAGGTACAATTAATTCCATACCTGCTACCGCTTTAGCATTACCACCAATTCGACCTTGTGGTACTAGCACATCAAATTCAGATGAGCCGCCTATATTACCTGTGGTTGAGCCGTCTGGTAAAGGTGTACCCGGAATTGATTGCGGTATACGTGCAATTGCGCGTGGTAAAATTGTATTTCGGTCAAAACCACGTAGTTCCATTTCAGTAATACGGAAGTATTCTTGGAATGGCAGTACTTGGTCGTAGCCGTTAGTTGAACCATAACCATTACCGTAACCTAACGCCGCACGGGTTGAGAACACCCAGCGATGGTCGTTCGATATTGGCCAGTAAAAACGCGAATCATAGTTTAACTTAAAGTATTTTAAGTCAGAATTCGGCGTTGTTGCTGTTAAGTTTAGCGTTTGACGTGAGCCCGCTGTTGGGAATAAACCACGGTTTACCGTAACGCGAGACCAGCCAGCACTTAACTCATATTTAGTAAAGTCAAAACCAGCATCTGGGTTGTCTTGGTCTAAGAAGGTTTCACGCAGTACACGCGTTTGCTCGTACTCTGCAATATCTGAAAGCTCTTCTTGAATCCAACGAACACCAAAGTTAATGCGGTTAACCGCATCAATTGGGAAGCCTATATTAGTCCCCAATCCATAGCTTTTCGACTTATAGTCGATCAAACTAAACTTACTTGCATCGTAGTTACTGTAAAAAATACTGCTACCTTGCGATACGCCATCTGGCGTGAAGTATGGGTCGGTATAAGACACGCTCACACGCTCAGAACCACGCGAGGTATTAATATTAAAGCCTATTTGATTACCAGTACCTAAAAAGTTAGATTCTGTTACACCAATATTAAACTGTAAACCTAGGTATGAGCCATACGCTAAGCCGGCATTAAAGCTACCAGCCGACTGCTCTTTTACAGTAAAATCAACATCTACTTGGTCATCAACACCTGGGACTGGCACAACGTTAAAATCAACTTTTTCCATATAAGGTAAACGCTGAATTTGTAACTTTGAACGCTCTAAGCTTTGGTTAGATAACCATGCGCCTTCAAGCTGTGTCATTTCGCGGCGTAGCACTTCATCTGCAGTACTTTGGTTACCACCAACAATAATCCGGCGCACATAAACACGCTTACCAGGGTTAACCGATAAGGTTAGTTGTACTTCTTGATTTTCGTCATCAATTTGCGGAATTGTGCGTACTTCAGCATTGGCATAACCAAAACGCGCTAAGTAGCTTTTTATAAATTCTTCTGAAGAGGTAACCACTGAGCCGTTATATAACTCACCCGCTCGTAGTGGAATAACACTTTTAATTAAGTCTTCGCGACCAAGTAAGTCACCAATAAAGTCAAAACCTTTAACTTTATATTTAACCCCTTCTGTTAAGTTAGCTGTAACGTATACAGACTCACGCTCTGGGCTAACCGACACTTGGGTAGAGTCTATGTTAAAACGTAGGTAACCACGGTCTAAATAAAAGCTACGAATTTTTTCTAAATCGCCTTCAATGGTTTGTTTTTGGTAGCGGTCGCTGCCCATAAACTGCCACCAAGGTAAGTCTTGTTGCGACTCAGCCAGTTGTAATAGCTCTTCATTAGAAAAAAGTTCATTACCTACCAAGTTAATTTGACGAATTGATGCAGCATCACCTTCATCAAATTTTAATTTAAGTTTAACCCGGTTACGCGGCAGTTTAGTGATACTAATATCAACTTTAGCGTTGTATTTACCAATACTATGGAAAAATTCAGTTAAGCCTTTTTCTATATTATCAATAACGGTTTTATCTAGTGGCTCGCCTTGGCGAATATTTTGCTGATCAAGTGACTGATTAAGCTGCTCATCTTTAATATCTTTATTGCCATCAAACTCAATAAAGCTAATTGTTGGGCGTTCAGTTACTTTAAAAACAACGTTATTACCGTCGCGTAGCGCTTTTATATTGTCAAAGTGACCTGAGCGGTAGAGAGACTTGATTGTTTTTGAAATCGTGTACTCATCAACATTATCGCCCACGTTAATAGGAATATGCGTTAATGCAGCACCCAGTGCTACACGCTGTAAACCTTCAACTTTGAGATCTTCAACAATAAAGGAGTTTTGGCCTAGGGCTGCAAAGCTTGCACCCAATAAACTTGAAACTACCAAATGTTTTTTTATAGCCATTTTATTATATTTATCCTTTACAACTGTATTACCGCTTAGCATCGAAAAGTAAATTTACGAGCTGTACAATCGTGGTTCTAATTAGTCATTGTCACGTTAAAACGACAAACGCGATACATCATTGAACAAAGCGAAACATGTTAAAAAAATGAGTAGTAACGCACCCACTTTAAAACCAAACTCTTGTGTCTTTTCAGAGACTGGCTTTTTACGAAAAAGTTCAATTATGTAATACATTAAGTGTCCGCCATCAAGCACTGGCAAGGGCAATAAATTAAATACACCCAAGTTAACACTGATCAGTGCTAAAAAGCTTAAAAACGCAACGAAACCGTAGCTTACGCTAGTCCCCGCGCCTACGGCAATGCCTACTGGGCCACTTAAATTTTTAACCGAAATCTGGCCTGTAATTAAATTACCTATCATATCAAAGCTAAGGGTAATTAATCGCCACGTTTCTTTACTACCTCGCACAATACTATCGAGCGGGCCATAATGTCTAGTTTCTATATAACCTTGCGGCCATTTTTCTACTGTTGGTGCAACCCCTAAAAAGCCTTGCTCTATGCCCTGAGCGTTAACCCTAGCTTGAGGTATTACCGATATTATTTTTATAGTGTCTTGTCTTTTTACACTAAATTGTAATGATTTGTTAGCCGATTGGGTAATAAGATTAACTAATTGCTGCCAATTGCTTATTGTTTCGCCATTTACAGCCACAATAGTATCATTTATTTTTAACCCTGCCAGCTCTGCAGCAGAGCTTTTAGTAACCGCAGCAATACTAAGTGTTGCTTGTGGCCTAAATGGTACTATGCCTAGAGAGCTCAATGGTGGCACGTCTTGCTGATCAAGTTTCCAGCCGTCTAAATTGAGCATTTTTGTTTGCTGCTGATAGTTTTCGTTACGTACAGTTACTGCAACGCTTTTATCACCTAAACTCGACATAAGCGCAAAGGTTGCGTCTTGCCAGGTGGTAATTTCATCATCACCAATTCTAATAATTTGTTGGCTCGGCATTAATCCCGCTTGCGCTGCACGACTGCCTTCAACCACACTGCCAACAACAGGTTTTACTGATTGCACACCCACCATATACATAACGGCAAGTGCAAATATAGCAAATATAAAGTTAGCAACGGGCCCCGCAGCAACAATCGCTATACGCGCTTGTACCGACTTAGCATTAAACGATAAATGACGCTGATTTGCAGGTACTTCATCAACCCGCTCATCGAGCATTTTTACATAACCACCCAAAGGTATGGCTGCTATAACGTACTCGGTATCGTATTTATCACGCCATTTTAGCAATGGTTTACCAAAGCCGATAGAAAAGCGCAGCACTTTAACGCCGGCTTTACGCGCCACCCAAAAGTGGCCGTATTCATGTACTGTAACTAAAATGCCCAGCGCTAAAATAAATGAGCCGAGATTCCAAAAAAAATCGAACATATTAATGCGTCACTTTTGTTATAAACTGCGATGCGCTTAAACGCGCTAATCTATCGCACTCTAAAATTTCATCTAAGCTTTGCACATTGGTGTACGTGGCCGCTTCGAGAGTCTGTGCATTTATTGTGTATATATCGGTAAAACCAATTTCACCATTTAAAAATGCACTTACCGCGATCTCGTTTGCGGCATTCACTGTCGTTGTTGCGCCTTGCCCTGCGCTACACGCATCAATCGCTAGTTGTAAATTAGGGTAACGAGAAAAGTCAGGTTTAGTGAACGAAAAGTCACTAATATCTGAAAAGTTTAACGGCTTAACCCCTGCATTTATGCGCTCAGGGTAAGCTAATGCATGGGCAATTGGGGTACGCATATCAGGGTTACCCATTTGCGCTAAAATTGAGCCGTCGTGATATTGCACCATAGAATGAATTATACTCTGTGGATGAATAACCACATCAATATCACTCGGGTCGCAGTTAAACAGCCATTTAGCTTCAATAAACTCAAGCCCTTTGTTCATCATGGTGGCTGAATCTACCGATATTTTTTGTCCCATAGACCAATTAGGGTGCGCCACGGCTTCTGCTATGGTTACATCTTTAAGGGTATTTATATCACGGGTTAAAAATGGGCCGCCTGATCCGGTAAGTAATATTTTACTTACGCCATGAGATTGCAGGTGTTGATCGCCTTGCGCATTTTGTAGAGAGTACGGTAAACATTGAAAAATAGCGTTATGTTCACTGTCTATTGGTAGCAATGTCGCTTTGTGTTGTTTTACTTTATCAATAAACAACTGACCCGACATTACCAAAGATTCTTTATTGGCGAGCAGTACTTTTTTTCCGGCTTCTACTGCGCTTAACGTCGGCAACAACCCTGCAGCGCCGACAATTGCCGACATGACAGCATCAACCTCTGGATGCCCACACAGCTCGCTCATAGCCTGCTCACCATGCATTATCTGCGTTTTACATGGCGTATTACTTAAATATAACGACAATTGCTTAGCAGCGCTTTGTGTTGCCATAACGCCATAGCGTGGCTGATGCGCAATGCATAGCTCAGCCATTTTTTTAGCATTTTTCCCAGCAGCTAATGCAAAAACACTAAACTGCTGAGTATTTCTTGCCACAACATCTAAGGTATTAAGGCCAATAGAGCCTGTAGCCCCTAGAATTACCAGTTGCTGCTTTTTACTCATAAACTCAAAGTCCACGCATAACACATTACAAACATAGGTGCGGCTGCGGTTAGGCTATCAATACGATCTAAAATCCCGCCATGTCCTGGCAAGCAATTACCGCTGTCTTTAAGTCCTGCTTCGCGTTTAAACATGCTTTCAAGCAAATCACCCACCGCTGAAAACAAGGCAATAAACACAGTCATAATGGCGTAAATTGGCCATACAATTAAATCTACGTCGGTAAAATGACAAAATGTAAGCACAAATATAACTGCAGCGACAACGCCGCCGGCTAAACCTTCAATAGTTTTATTTGGGCTTACTTTTGGCATGAGCTTACGCTTACCAAAGCTTTTACCTGTAAAGTAGGCACCAATATCGGCGCTCCATACGATTCCTAAAACCACTAAAATAAGCATAGAGCCAAAATGACTAGATTCGTTATATTGCGCACTGCGCAGCGTATTTAGGGCTAACCATAAAGGCACTAACGTTAGTAATCCGGCAATACCGCGCATTACTATGCCTTCGTTCCATGCTTTAGCCATTTCTGGGTAGCGCCATACTAAATAACTAGCAACAATCCACCATGCAAACGACAGCGTAAATAAGTAATTTGCATCACCTACCAATTTGCCATCTTGCCAAAGTGATTCGATTGGCCAGTGCAGGTTTAGTAACGCTAGCAAAGCGGCAACTAAAAGTACAAAAGCGCTGCGCTTAAGTTTATTGCACAGCCCCATAAAAGCAGACCATTCCCATGCGCCCATTAATACAATTGCACCCGCAAAATAACTAAATAATGTCAGTGGGGTGTAAAAAACCAAAGCAAGCGCTAATGGTGCTAGCACGAGTGAGGTTAGAATGCGTTGTTTTAACAAAATTATGACCCTTATTCTATTTAGGTTTGAGCGAGTAATTGTTTTATTTGTTCGCCCGTACAACCAAATCGTCGCTCTCTGGCAACGTAACACGCTATGGCCTCAGCAAATGCTGCTTCATTAAAATCAGGCCACAGTGTGTCGGTAAAGTAAAGTTCAGCGTAAGCTGCTTGCCAGAGTAAAAAGTTACTAATTCTGACATCGCCACCAGTACGAATTAGTAAATCAGGCTCGGCCTGATCTGCCATACTCATGTACTGTGCTATACGCTCTTCTGTAATATCGGCTGGGTCTAATTGCCCCTGTGCAACTTGCTCTGCAAGTTGTTTAGCAGCATTAGCCATATCCCAACGTCCACCGTAATTTGCAGCAACATTTAAATGCAGCCCGGTATTATTTGCTGTAAGCTTTTGAGCAGTATCTACTTTACTGCGTAAGCTTTCAGAAAACCGCGATAAGTCTCCAATAATGGTCAGTTTTACATTGTTTTTATGCAGCTTTTTAACTTCTTTACTAAGTACAAATAAAAAAAGCTCCATTAACGTTTTTACTTCGTCTTCAGGTCGACGCCAGTTCTCACTACTAAAAGCAAATAAGGTTAACGATTGTATCCCTAATTTAGTACAAAACTGTACAGATTGACGAACTGCGTCCACACCTTTTTTATGCCCAAACACACGCGGTCTATTTCTGGCTTGCGCCCAACGCCCGTTACCATCCATGATGATAGCTACATGTTTAGGTAAACATTGCTGTGAAATTGTGTCAGCATCTAGAACCATAAATATTGAGTATTCCATAAAAAAACGCCGCCTAGTATACCCCAGCCGGCGTTTCAAAACTAATAAATTTAACCTGTACTCGGGATAATAAATCTATTTCAAGTGGCTATTTTTAACGCTAACTGCGTTGAATTTACTTGCAATAGGTTCAATCTATTACCCCAAGTGCAGCGTATTAGTTTCTTAGATTTCCATCAACTCAGCTTCTTTAGCTGCTAATTGAGTATCCATTTCTTTAATGAATTTATCGGTCATCTTTTGAATTGCTTCTTCAGCTTGACGCGCTTCATCTTCAGAAATATCTTTATCTTTCAATAAGTTTTTAAAATCGCCATTCGCGTCACGACGAATGTTACGTACTGCAACACGACCGCCTTCAACTTCACCACGAACAATTTTAATTAAGTTTTTACGACGTTCTTCAGTCAATGCTGGCAATGGTACACGAATAACTGAACCTGCTGACATAGGGTTTAAACCTAAGTCAGATGCCATTATTGCTTTTTCTACCGCTTGCGCAAGTGACTTATCAAATACACCAATAGCCAGTGTACGTGAATCTTCAATTGTTACGTTAGCAACTTGGTTTAACGGTGTTGGCGAGCCATAATACGACACCATAATACCATCTAGCAATGCAGGATGAGCACGACCAGTACGAATCTTAGATAACTGGCTGCCCAGTGCTGCTACACTCTTTTGCATGCGCTCTTGCGCATCTTTTTGAATATCGTTAATCACAGTTTAATCCTAATCTATTTAATTACTTCATCTGAGGCTTGTGAAGAAATAAGGGTTCCCTCTTCTTCACCCATAATAACACGTTTTAATGCGCCTGATTTATTCATATTAAATACGCTCAATGGCATATTATGATCGCGTGCTAATGTAAATGCCGCTAAATCCATTACTTTCAATTCTTTCTCAATTATCTCATTGTAACTTAAATGACGATAAAGTGTCGCATCTGGATTTTTAACTGGGTCATCACTGTAAACGCCATCTACTTTAGTCGCTTTAATTACCGTATCGGCTTCAATTTCGATACCACGTAAACAGGCTGCTGAGTCGGTAGTGAAAAATGGGTTACCCGTACCGGCTGCAAAAATAACTACGCGGCCCGTTTTTAATAAACTAATTGCTTCAGCCCAATTGTACGCATCACACATACCATGAAGTGGAATAGCCGACATTAAACGACAGTTTACAAATGCACGATGCAGCGCATCACGCATTGCCAAACCATTCATTACGGTTGCAAGCATACCCATGTGATCGCCAACAACACGATTCATGCCTGCTTCTGCTAACGAGCCACCGCGTAAAAAATTTCCACCGCCAATAACTAAACCCACTTCTACGTCGAGCTCTACGAGCTCTTTAATTTCTTGAGCCATGCGGTCTAACACTTTAGGGTCGATGCCAAAGCCTTCATCTCCCATTAAAGCTTCACCGCTTAATTTGAGAAGAACGCGTCTAAAAATAGGTTTACGATTGATAGTCATAGTATTGGGGCCAACTTTTATAAAAAATGGATAAAAAATAACCGCGCTTATGTTAAACATAAAAGCGCGGTTATTTTAAAGAATTTCTAGCTGTGAAGCAAAAGCAAATAACACATTAATTGCATGTCTTTTTTACTCCCTACACAAATAGTTAATCTTATTTAGCTTTAGCAGCAGCGATTTGTGCAGCAACTTCAGCAGCAAAATCTTCTTCTTTTCTTTCGATACCTTCACCAACTTCTACACGTACGAAGCTAGTAACTGTTGCGTTTTTCTCTTTAAGAATTTCGCCAACAGTTTTCTTAGGTTCCATGATGAAAGCTTGACCAGTAAGAGAAACCTCACCAGTGAATTTTTTCATGCGGCCAACAACCATCTTCTCAGCGATTTCAGCAGATTTACCTTCATTCATCGCGATTTCGATTTGTACTTGTTGTTCTTTAGCTACAACATCAGCAGGAACGTCTGAAGGAGTTAAGTACTCAGGGCTTGATGCAGCAACGTGCATTGCAACGTGCTTAAGTGTTTCTTCATCAGCAACACCAGCAACAACAACACCAATACGATCACCATGACGGTACTCAACTAGGTTTTCACCCGTGATGTACTGTAGACGACGTACGTTAATGTTTTCGCCAATTTTAGTTACTAGCTCAACGCGTGCTTCTTCAAACTTAGCTTGTAAGTCTTCGATAGTCACAGTGTCTGCAATTGCAGCTTCTGCTACTTTATCAGCAAACGCTAAAAAGCTTACGTCTTTAGCTACGAAGTCTGTTTGACAGTTAACTTCAACTAGCACTGCAACATTACCATTTTTCTTGATAATGATAGCGCCTTCAGCAGCGATATTGCCTGCTTTTTTAGCTGCTTTAGCCGCGCCACTTTTACGCATGTTTTCAATCGCTAACTCGATGTCGCCATCAGTTTCAGTTAACGCTTTTTTACAATCCATCATGCCAGCGCCAGTACGCTCGCGTAATTCTTTAACTAGGGCAGTAGTTACAGCCATTAGTAATTCCTCAAATCTGAATCAGGTTTAGATAAGCGGGTTACCCGCTCTACAAGAATAGCAAGTCTTCACCTTTAAAAGATGAAGACTTGAAGACAGCTAATTACTCAGCTTCTACGAAATCGTCTTTTTCAGCTTGAGCAACAAGTGTGTTCTCACGGCCTTCAGTGATCGCAGTTGCAACAGCGTTAGTGTAAAGACTTACCGCACGGATAGCATCATCGTTACCAGGTACGATGAAATCAACGCCATCTGGGTTCGAGTTAGTATCAACAATTGCAACAACCGGAATACCTAGGTTGTTAGCTTCACGGATAGCAATGTGCTCGTGGTCAGCATCAATAACGAAAAGCGCGTCTGGAAGACCGCCCATGTTCTTGATTCCGCCAAGGCTCTTCTCAAGCTTTTCCATTTCGCGGTTAAGCATTAACGTTTCTTTCTTAGTTAACTTCTCGAAAGTACCGTCTTGGCTTTGTATTTCAAGGTCTTTAAGACGCTTGATTGATTGACGAACTGTTTTCCAGTTAGTCAACATGCCACCTAACCAACGGTGGTTTACATAGTACTGGTCGCTTGCGATTGCAGATTCTTTCACTGCTTCGCTTGCTGCACGCTTAGTACCAACGAAAAGAACTTTACCTTTGTTTGCAGCAGCACCAGATAAAAACTTAAGTGCAGTGTTGAACATTGGTACAGTTTGCTCAAGGTTGATGATATGTACACGGTTACGTGTGCCGAAGATGAAAGGCTTCATCTTAGGGTTCCAGTAACGTGCTTGGTGACCAAAGTGAACACCAGCTTGAAGCATATCGCGCATTGAAACGTTTGCCATTTTATAGATCCTCTATAGTTGTTTAGGGTTAGGCCTCCACATATCCCATAGCACCAACACCGAAGTATTTAAACTTCTAATGCACCCAAGTGTATGTGACGATACGTGTGTGTGTTAAAATAAAATTGTGTTTGCCTTAAATACAAAAAATCATTAAATAATTTATTTGTAAAAAGACGGCGCGCTTTATACCATATTAAAATTAAATACTCAACATCGCGTGCAAAAATTGTGCGACGATAAATGTTAAAAACTCAACTTTGGAGCTTCAATGAGCGCTATTATTAAGACCCCTGAAGAAATAGAGAAAATGCGCGTAGCTGGGCGCTTAGCGGCAGATGTACTTGAAATGATCGGCCCATATGTAGTGCCGGGCGTGACCACCGATGAGCTAAATACAATTTGTCATGATTATATTGTTAATGTGCAACAAGCAATCCCTGCTCCATTAAATTATCATGGTTTTCCAAAATCAGTTTGTACCTCTGTAAACCATGTTATTTGCCATGGTATTCCAAACGAAAAGCCATTAAAAGATGGCGACAGTATTAATATTGACGTTACCATAATTAAAGATGGCTACCACGGCGACACTTCTAAAATGTTCCATGTTGGTACCCCTAACATTCAAGGTAAACGCCTTGCAGAAGTAACACAAGAAAGCCTCTACCTTGCCATTAAAATGGTAAAACCAGGTGTGCGTTTAGGCGATATTGGCGAAGCAATTCAAAAATATGCTGAAAGCTTCAACTACTCAATTGTTCGTGAATACTGTGGCCATGGTATTGGCGCAGGGTTTCACGAAGAGCCACAAGTAATGCACTATGGCAAAGCAGGTACTGGCGAAGTATTAAAAGCCGGCATGTGTTTAACTATTGAGCCTATGGTCAATGCGGGCAAACGCCAATGTAAACTACTTAAAGATGATTGGACTGTGGTTACACGTGACCGTAGCTTGTCAGCCCAGTGGGAACATACTTTGTTAGTAACTGAAAATGGTGTTGAAATTTTAACGCTACGATCAGATGATACAATCGACAGGATCATTGAGCATTAAAATACCCGTTCAACTTGATAGCTATTTATTTATCAAAATGAACTCGTATAAATAAGGAATCAGCCCCGGTGGCATTACCCAACAAAGTAAAAAAGTTGCTTAGCGACGCAGAGCAACTTAGTGATTATCGCGATTGTTCTAGCTATTTTTATAAATGGCTTTTTAATGAGTTTTCTAAACAACCGGTTGGTAATTTAATTAATGCCAGGGCTGAATTCATAGATCGTTTGCTGATCAAACTGTTTCATGTTTATGATTTAGCGCACGAACCCGACCTAGCACTTATAGCCGTAGGTGGTTATGGACGAGGTGAGTTACACCCCTATTCCGACATCGACTTTTTGCTACTAGTAACACAACAACCAAACGCTGAAATCAGCGAAAAAATAGGTCAGTTTGTTACCATGCTTTGGGATCTCAATTTAGAGATTGGGCACAGTGTTCGCACTATAGCGCAAGCCATAGAGCAAAAACGTGAAGACGTTACCTTTGCCACCAGCTTATTAGAAAGCCGGCTTATTTTTGGTAATCATATAGAATTTGAAAAGCTAAAAAACCACATAATTGACACGCCAGTGTGGCGCTCAAATGAGTTTTTTTTAGCCAAAGTACAAGAGCAACATTTACGCCACCGAAAATGCCACGGCACAGCGTATAATCTCGAACCTAACATAAAAGAAAACCCCGGTGGCCTGCGCGATCTGCAAACCATTATTTGGGTTGCTAAAAAACACTTTAGAGCAGAAACCCTACAAGAGCTTATTAGCCATGGCTACCTTACTCACGAAGAGTTTCAAGAGCTTTCAGAGTGCCTAGAAAACTTATGGAATATTCGTTTTGCGCTGCATTTGGCTGCTGGGCGTTCAGAAAACCGCTTACTGTTTGATCACCAACCGCAAGCCGCCGAAATTCTGGGGTTTGGTAGCGATGGTAAATCGTCAGTTGAGCGCATGATGAAGCGTTTGTTTAGAATAATGAGCCGCGTACGCGAGCTAAACCTGATGCTGCTGGCGTACTTTGAACAAAGTATTTCGCCAAAACACCATCAACCTATTATTCAAGAGCTTGATCGCAATTTTGAGCGTATTGGCAATCAAATTAAAGTAAAAAGCCCATCGGTATTTTTTAGGCGCGATCAGCTTTTTATGTTATTTGAGCATATTGCCGAAAACCCAGAAATAACGCACATTTATCCCAGCACTATTCGCACTATTCGCCAAGTGCGCCGCCGTTTACTGGGCGACTTACAAGATTACGCTGCCTGTCGCGAAGCTTTTTTACGTCTTATAAAGCACCCCAATGGTATGGGCCGTGCGTTTACCTTAATGCATAAACACGGCATGCTGGCTGCTTATTTACCGCAGTGGCGAAACATATTTGGGCAAATGCAATTTGACTTATTTCATGCCTACACAGTAGATGAGCACACCCACAGATTAATAAATAATATTTATCAGTACTTTGATAAAACCGGTGTCAGCGAATTTCCTATTTGTAGTGAAATAGTCACTCGTATGGATAAACCTGAGCTACTTTATTTAGCGGGTATATTTCATGACATAGCCAAAGGCCGTGGTGGCGACCACTCAGAGCTGGGCGCTGTTGACGCACTAGCCTTTGCAAAGTTACATGCCTTTTCTGTCGCCGATGGTAAACTAATCGCATGGCTGGTTAGTAATCATTTACTTATGTCGGTTACCGCACAACGTAAAGATATAAACGACCCTGGAGTTATTAAAGACTTTGCCACACGAGTAAAAACAGAGCGCCAACTTGATTATTTATATTGCTTAACCGTTGCCGATATACGTGCCACCAACGACAATTTATGGAACGATTGGAAAAACACCCTGCTGCGTGAGCTTTACTTACATACGCAACACGCACTGCGTTTAGGGCTTGAAAATCCAATGGATCAACGCGACCAAATTCGCGACAAAAAGCATCAAGCTAAACAGCGATTACTCAACTTAGGCTACATGGAAGACCAAATTGATTTAATTTGGAGCCGCTTTAAAGCCAATTACTTTACCGCTTTTAGCGAACAGCAAATTTCATGGCACAGCCAGCATTTAGTTAATAGCGAAGATTTAAGTCAACCGAGTGTAATCGTATCAAATAAAGCGATGCACGGTGGCACCCAAGTATTTGTATACAGCCCTTACTCTGGGCCTTTATTTGCCCGCTTAGTGAGTGTTATTGGTTCTAAAAAAGCGCAAATACAGCACGCGCAAGTACTTACCACCAAAGATGGCTACGTACTATTTAACTTTGTTATTTTAGAAGTAAATGGCGAGCCAATTGCCAGTGGCAGAGCACAATCAATTAAACGCGCCCTAGAGCAAGCCTTGTTTGAGCCGCGTAAAAAAATTCGCTTTAAAAAGAATCGCTCGCAACGCTTTAAAGACTTTAATATAAAACCTAAAATTGTGCTGCGCCCGCATCCGCGTAAAGATCGCAGCCTAATTGAAATCCAAGCAATTGATATACCTGGTTTATTGACTAAAATAGCCGAAGTTTTTCAAGCACACTTATTACACATACACGCTGCGCGTATTACCACAGTGGGGCAGCGCGCAGAAGATTTCTTCGTGGTCTCTAATAACGAGTACCAAGCACTTACAGACGAAGAACAAGCCAAAATTCATCAAGCATTGCGTAAAAAACTCAACGCAGAAACCGAATAAGAGGACACTATGTCAGATTTAAAAACGATGATCGAAAACGCCTGGGATAACCGCGATAGCATTAGCCCAAGCACAGTATCTGTTGAAGTAAAACAAGCCATTATTGACGCGCTTGACCTGCTAGACAGTGGCGCAGCACGCGTTGCTGAAAAAATATCGGGTGAATGGGTAGTACATCAATGGCTTAAAAAAGCGGTTTTACTGTCGTTCCGTATTCGCGAAAACCAAGCAATGGACGATGGCGTAAATCAGTTTTACGACAAAGTACCACTTAAATTTAGCGACTACACGCCGGAGCAATTTAAACAAGGCGGCATGCGCGTAGTGCCTAATGCTGTTGCGCGTAAAGGCAGCTTTGTAGGTAAAAACGTGGTACTTATGCCATCGTATGTAAACATTGGCGCATACGTTGACGACGGCACCATGGTTGATACATGGGCTACTGTAGGCTCGTGTGCACAAATTGGTAAGAACGTACACTTATCGGGTGGCGTAGGCATAGGCGGCGTTTTAGAGCCATTACAAGCCAACCCAACCATCATCGAAGACAACTGTTTTATTGGCGCACGCTCTGAAATAGTAGAAGGTGTAATTGTTGAAGAAGGCGCGGTAATTTCAATGGGCGTTTACATCAGCCAAAGTACCCGTATTTATGACCGTGAAACCGGTGAAATTCACTACGGCCGCGTACCAGCAGGCGCAGTAGTAGTCCCTGGCGCACTACCATCAAAAGACGGTAGCCACAGCCTGTACGCTGCAATTATAGTGAAAAAAGTAGATCAGCAAACACGCGAAAAAGTAGGCATCAACGCCCTGCTTCGCTCAATTGATGATGAATAGTTAAGTAGGTTGGGTAGAGCGCAGCGAAACCCAACGACACTTTAAAGTTAAGTGTTTTAGCTGAACTTTAATTGTATATTTAAAAGCGCTAAGCCCTTGTGGGTTTAGCGCTTTTTATTTAGCCGGCATTGTGTATTACAATCACCCATTACAACTCAAGCCATGTAAGTCTATTTGTTTTACCTGCTGATTTTTCGTTTTAAAATCATAATAACGAATAATTAGCTGATTGTTTTTCTCATAAAATGACATGTCCCGTAACCAATCGATAGTGGCTATTGGCATGTATGTATAAAAACCATATTCACCCACACACTGATAACCAAAGTAATGATACGCACTGCCAAATGCACCTACATCGCTGGTATACGCTACTATATTTTCCTGCTGCTGATAAAATTGCGCTTGACTGCCAACAATGACATACCAAATACATGTAAGCCCAAGTGCTACAATTTGCAACCCTGCCATTATAAACAATAGCAAGCTAACTAATTTTGCTTGAACAGTATGTTTGCTTGTTTTACTGATGCTTTTTATCAACACATAAGTAGCAATACTTACCAATATCAGCTTTATCCAAACTAGGTAAGTAGACAACTCATAGGTAAATTTTTGGCTGTGCCACTGTATGCCAAATACAGGCGGAATAAACATCGAGTCTATAAAGGTCACTGTAATAATTAGCGCTGCAAGGTGATAACGAGATAGGGTCATTAAGGCTGTTTTTTTAATTGTTTTAACCATGCTATTAAATATGTAATAAAAAAGCAAAAAGGTACTTTGAATAAATAATGCTTAGACCAGTTTACTTTACTTGAAGTAGCTAAAAGTAATTAAATTAGCCAAGCACACCCAGAATATAATAAGGTAGTTAAGCATACATTAAAGTTAGCAATAAATATTAAGGACTAATATGACAACAAAAGCTTTACGCTCAACTATTTTACTCCCCGTATTTTTGCCTGCCGTATTCATCATTCTCCTTTTAGTGATAGGTACGAGCAGTAACCCTGAACTTGCTGGTAAAGCATTCAGTATCGCCCTTACTTGGATAACAGAAACCTTTGGCTGGTTTTATATGTTATCTGTCGCTATATTTTTAGTATTTATAGTCTCTGTTGCCGCCTCTAGTTGGGGAAACATAAAACTAGGGCCCGATCACTCAGAGCCGCAATATAGCTTTGCAGAGTGGTTTGCTATGTTATTTTCTGCAGGCTACGGTGTTGCACTGCTCTACTTTGGTGTTGCTGAGCCTGTATTGCATTATGCATCTCCACCTTCGGGTGCGGCAGAAACAGTTAACGCTGCTAAACAAGCAATGCAAATTGCATTTTTCCATTGGGGATTTCATATATGGGCAATATACGGAATTGTAGGTTTAGTACTTGCCTACTTTGCTTTTCGTCATGGTTTGCCCCTATCAATTCGCTCAGCGTTATATCCTTTAATTGGCGATAGAATTTATGGCCCAATTGGTCACGCGGTCGATATATTTGCTATTTTAGGTACTCTATTTGGTATAGCCACGACCTTGGGGTTATCGGTAACGCAAATAAATGCGGGCCTACATTATTTATGGCCAAGCATTCCTATAAATACCACAGTGCAAATATCAGCCATTGCCATTATAACCGCAGCAGCAACCATCTCTGTGGTAGCAGGTATGGATAAAGGCGTTAAGCGTTTATCTATTTTGAATATGACCTTGGCAATATCTTTAATGATGTTTGTATTTTTTATTGGTCCTAGCATTCATATTTTAGAATCTTTTTTACAAAATACTGGCAGTTACTTAAGCGGTATTGTTGAGCGTACCTTTAACTTGCAAGCTTATAGTCGCAGCGACTGGATAGGTAACTGGACCTTATTTATATTTGGCTGGACAATTGCCTGGGCACCTTTTGTGGGTATGTTTATCGCAAAAATTAGCCGCGGTCGCACCATCAGGCAATTTGTTGTTGGGGTAATGTTAGTGCCCACCATATTCACATTTTTATGGTTTTCGATATTTGGTGATACGGCTCTCAATTTAATCATGAATGAAGGCTTAGACACTTTAATTACTGATGTGCAAGCGAACCATGCCGTAGCGCTATTTCAATTATTTGAAGTATTACCTTGGTCATTCTTTATTTCGCTATTAACGGTATTTTTAATTATCACCTTCTTTGTTACCTCGTCTGACTCTGGCTCACTCGTTATTGATTCATTAGCTTCAGGTGGTAATGCAAACACTCCTGCATGGCAGCGGGTATTTTGGGCGGTTCTTGAAGGTGCGGTTGCTGCAGCTTTATTACTGGCAGGCGGGCTCAGCGCACTGCAAACTATGACAATAGCCAGTGCATTACCCTTTGCTATTATTATGCTAATTGCCACTGTTGGCCTATGGCGTGCGCTTGTAATTGAAGGGCATCGCGATACCAGTTTACAAGCACATACTTTAAACGGCAGAAACTTAAATTTATCGCATTGGAAACGCCGTTTAGCAGCCATGATCGACTACCCAAACAAAAGCAAAGTACATAACTTTATTGACCAAGTAGTGACTAAAGCGATGAAAGAAGTGCAAGCCGAATTAAAATCTCGACAATGGCATGCTGAAGTAGTATTTGATGCCGACTTATGTCGCGCGCACTTAACTGTTTTACGCCATGAACATATGGACTTTGTATACGACATAAGGTTAACAGAGCATGCAATGCCTAGTTTTGTTCACTCTGAGCTAAAACCTGAAACAGATAACACTGAAACGTATTGTCGTGCAGAGGTATACTTGCGCCGTGGTGGTTTGTCGTATGATATTTTTGGCTATAGCGAAGATGATATTGTGAAAGATATTCTCGACCAATTTGAAAACTATTTGCACTTTTTAGATAACAGCCCAGGCGAGCTTCCTTGGGATATGACTGAGCATGACGAAATGCTAAACACCGACAAATAATTTGCGCTAACCCAATTTAGCCCTTATCTGCATCACATAGTTAAGGGCTAAATAATCCAAAGCGATCGTAGCCAGGCTGGCTTTATCACTAACCAGGTTTATCGTTTGCTCTATGCCTTAAAAACAACCCTAATTTGCTCACTACCCACATCCACCTGCTAGCCTAAGCTCCCTGTGTTTGGTCTTTTATTTTCCCTAAAAAGCAAAAAGGCACTTAAAAATAAGTGCCTTTGTTGGTTTGCTCAATTAGTTTGGTATTACAGCGCGTTAAATACGTCATCTGTTTTAGCGGCGCAAATAAAATCGTTTTTGTGTAGTCCCTTAATTGAATGGCTCCACCAAGTAACTGTTACTTTGCCCCACTCGGTTAATAAACCTGGGTGATGGCCTTCGTCTTCAGCCATGTCGCCTACTTTGTTAGTAAACGCAATAGCTTGTTTAAAGTTTTTAAATTTGTAAACACGCTCAAGCTGCATAATGCCATCGCGTACTTCAGGTACCCAATCAGGGATTTTGGTAATTAATTGCGCTAGCTCTTCGTCTGATACTTTTGGCGCATCGGCATGACAGGCTTCGCATTTTTGTGCACTTAATGAAGACATTTTAAATCCTTATCTTTAGCGTTACTTTTTATATTAAAGTTAACTAGCTAATTTTTCTTTTGGTGAAAATTTTGGGTCGTGCAAGCCAAGTTCTTTTGCTTGTTCAACCAAAGCCATTATATCCATTTGCGATATATCAAACAGATCATGAATCGAATTTATGGTGTAGTACTGCGGTTGCATAATATCAATTCGGTACGGGGTACGCAGCACATCTAATACACTCATTGGCGTAATTTCTGGCGTGCTTGAGTATACGTACTGGGTTTCTCCTGGGCTTGATAAAATACCACCGCCGTATATACGCAAACCATTATCGGTTTGCATTAAACCAAATTCAACGGTAAACCAGTACATGCGCGCTAGGTATACACGATCTTTTTTCTCTGCCGCGTAGCCAAGTTTTCCGTATTTATGCGTAAACTCTGCAAAATCAGGGTTAGTAAGCATAGCGCAGTGACCAAATATTTCATGAAACACATCGGGTTCTTGTAGGTAATCAAACTCATCCCGGCTACGAATAAAAGTCGCCACCGGAAATTGCTTATTGGCCAGTAACCGAAAAAACTCATCAAAGTCGATAAGTGCCGGCACTGGCGCTACTTGCCAACCGGTAGTGGCTAGCAGTACTTCGTTTAGCTCACTAAGTTGCGGAATACGATCGTGTGGCAGGTTTATTTTTTTTAAACCTTCCATATATTCGTTACAGGCTTTGCCTTCAATGCACGCAAGTTGGCGCGCTACGAGCTCAGACCAAATTTTATTTTCTTCATCGCTCCAATGTATAACGCCATTTTCATCTGGTGTTTTGGAGGTGTATTTACTTGCTTTAGCCATTAGTACCTTCTTTGGGATTAACCCGAAACCGGTGTCAGGGTGATACCCAAGTAACTTGGATACCGATTGCAGCCATACTATGCAAAAGTGAACAAAAGTTTAATAGCTTGGGCTACATCTGTATTAGCCACGATCAGCCATCTTGTACACTTAAAATTACACGCAAGTAAATAATTTAAAACAACCTAGCAATTACAAGCTTTAAAGATGCAAAATATCGTACACAATTAAATACACTCTAATTTATTTGAGTAAATGCCTGATGAAGATCAGTAATAATATCGTTAACATCTTCAAGTCCAACCGAAAGCCTAATTAATCCATCGCTAATACCTGCAGCGAGTCTTTCCTCTGGTGTGTAAGGTGAATGGGTCATAGAGGCTGGATGTTGAATAAGTGTTTCAGCGTCGCCTAAACTTACGGCAATTGTACAAAGCCGCATACTATCAATGAATTGTGCCCCCTGCTGCAAACTACCTTTTAGCTCAAAAGCAATAACACCGCCTGCCGCTTTCATTTGTTTGCCAATAAATTTATATCCAGGGTGCGATTTAAGCCCAGGATAGTAAACTTTACTTACTTGTGGGTGCGCTTCTAAGTATTCGGCAATTGTTTGTGCGCTGATACAGTGGCGCTCAATTCTTATGGCGAGGGTTTTTAAACCTCTATTAATAAGCCAAGCATCGTGCGGGCTTATAGTGGCGCCAATGTCTTTAAGCACCGTCATTTTTATTAGCGTTATATGCTCCATAGATCCACATACAATGCCCGCTACCACATCGCCATGGCCGTTTAAATATTTGGTAGCACTGTGTACTATAATATCGATACCGTACTGCTTAGGTGATTGTAGTAATGGCGTTAAAAAGGTGTTGTCGACCACGCTAATTAAGTTGTGCTGCTTTGCAACGGCGCCAATTAATGCTAAATCGATAACCGCCATAGTGGGGTTAATGGGCGTTTCTACAAATATCATTTTTGAATTGGGTTTAATTGCAGCGCGTAGTTCATCCTCGTTGGTCATATCAACAAAGGTGACTTCTATTCCCCAGCGCGGCAACATGTGCGAGAAAAACGCAAAGGTACACCCATATAAAGCACTCGATGCAATTAAATGATCCCCTTGCGATAAAAAGCTAAGTACTGAGGCCGATACCGCCCCCATACCAGTTGCCGTTGCTGCAGCCGCTTCACAGCCCTCTAATTGCGCTACTTTTTGTTCAAGCTCGGTAGTAGTTGGGTTGCCTAGGCGGGTATAAATATAGCCCGGCTCATCGCCAGCAAAACGTGCTGCACCTTGCGCTGCATTTTCAAAATGAAAAGTTGAGGTTTGATACAAAGGAGAAGTGAGTGCGCCGTGAGGGTCGTTTGCTTTTTGCGGGCCGTGAATACATTGGGTGTTTATATGATGCTTGCTCATTGAATACTCTCTTATTTTGATTGTTATTGGGTATTAGCCTTCAATCAAAACGTATGGGCATTCAAAGCACAAGCATCCCGGATGCTCAGATGGCTACTTGTGCAATATTTATACTTTTAGCTGTACATAAATATTGCCAAGTATTTCTTAATACTGCTTATTCCGTTGTCTCGGGCTTTTTACGGCTAATAATTTTACTAGCAATATTTTGTACCGTACTTTTTAATAAATTGCGTTTATTTTCAAGCCGAGGTAATGGGCGGCTTAGTTCCATTGCTTTGTAGCCAATGCGCGCGGTAAATATACCGGCACTTAAGCCCTGTGCTGCTCGCCCTGAAAGCTTACCTAATAACTCGGCGCTTAGCGCGGTTGCAGCTAAATCAGAAATAAGCTCGGCACTGCCCACAAACATTACTTGCTTTATTAGCATGCGATACAGTTTTATGCGACTTGCGTAACCAAAACCAATCCCGTAAATTTTTCCTATTTGCTCTATTAACTTAGTACCACGCCACAGCACAGCCATCATATCCACCAGCGCCAGCGGGCTAAGCGCAACTAGTAACGCCGATTCAGTTGCAAAGCGATTAATTAGCTTTTTAGCTTGGGTATCTTGCGTTATTAATAAACTATTGGCGTACAGCGTCATTATTTCTTTATCGCTGTGATGCGTTGCCACTTGATTTTTAAAAGTTTCAAAGTTATCAAGTTGCTGATGTTTATTTAGTTTTTCAAGCCAAGGTAATGCGCCGCCTACTTGCTCGCTATTTAACAGCCTGTCGGCTTCATGGCGATGTAACTGGTTACGTTTTAAACTGCGCAGCATTCGGTATTCGCGCCATAATAAGCGCCCGATTAGCAACACCCCACTCACTACAGCGGTTAAATATATACTGCCTAAAATAATCGACTGTTGAAAAGCCAGTACCAATGAAAAAGCGAACTCTAACAACACCAGCACTATAAAACTAACAACAAAAATGCCTTTGAGCGTTTGCCATTTTGACTTTTTATATACTGGCGCTAGGTCAATTTCTGGCTCTAGCGCTTCGTCATTATCTTCTTGGTAATCACTTTGTCCATGTTCAATTATTTTTGCAGGCGCCAATTCAGGTTCGTTTTGCTCCATACTCTGGGTATTTATACGACGTCCTGCTTGAAACTCTTGGTTTGATTCACTCATGCTAACTTGTCTCCTAACAGGTACTGCATCACATGATCTAATCGAATATGTTTTAACTGCTTATCTGGGCTTGGCATTGGCGAAAACGATAAAAACTCAAACCCTTGCGCTGGCCATTCACTTTTATTAAGCATTCTATTAGGCGGCTGTGGCGGTAAGTAGGTTAGCCAATCAGGCTCGTTAAGTGGCTTGCCATAAATGCAGTCTAGCGTTTGGCCTTTGTCGGTTACTTGGCGCGGCTGTGTTGCGGTAATTGACGACATAGCCATGGTTTCTATTTGCACACCATCAAACTTTAAATGATTACTTTGCTCGTGCACTAATGAGTCAAGTAATAGTGCTAAATCTTTATGATGCTTAGCGGTTATATGATCTGATTTATTAGCGGCAAATAATATTTTATCTATATTAGGTTTAAATAAGCGTTTAAAAAAGCCCGATTCACCATAACTAAAGTGCGCCAATAACTGATTAATAACACTACTTTGCTCTTGCAAGGTTGCATGCCCTTCGTTTAAGGCACTAAGCACATCCACTAACACTATTTGGCGATCAAAATGGCGAAAGTGTTCGTTATAAAAAGGCTTTACAACTTCTTTAACGTAGGCGTTAAAGCGTTTAATTAAATGCGCTAAGTTAGAGCCTGCAACTAGGTTATTACTATTTATCTCACCCGATACTGGAAAAAACAATAGCAATGGCGCGCCTTGTAAATCGCCTGGCATTAACATGCGCCCAGGTTGCAGCATAGCTAATTTAGTGTCTTTTTTAAGCCCTACCAACATGCTTTGATAAAGCTGTGCAATATGCGCAAGTGCGCTTTCATCTACCGGCGCATTTAGGTCGAGTTGCTCAACGGCTGTTAAAAACTCACTTGAGGTATGCACCCGCAAATGCTGCGTTAATAGCGGATATTGCAGCTCGCACCACTGTGCATAACTTTGCTCCAGCATAGGTAAATCAAGCAACCACTCGCCGGGGTAGTCAATAATATCTAAATAAAGTGTTGATTGCGGTGAAAAATGGCCACGCAGCCCAGCGTTACTTTGATACTTAATAGCTAAACGCAGCGTATTTATGCGCTCGGTTGAAGGCGGCCATGTTGGCTCGCCGTCACTGGGGAGTAACGCATTTAATGCTCGAGTATAATTAAATGTGGGCACTTTAAGCGCCTCTTGCGGCACTACTTTAGTGGCAATGTGACGGCGCTCGCGCATTACATCAAAAAAAGGCAGGTTTTTATCACTGGCTTGGCTTGTTAAGTGTTTAACTAATGCGGTAATAAACGCTGTTTTGCCGCTGCCACTCAAACCTGTTACAGCCAGTTTTACATGCTGATCTAAGCTGCGATGCAATGCTTTTTGTGCTTTGCCTTTAATACTGGTAAAGGTCTTTTTTGCAAATGAAGTACGACTCATAATGGTTTAGCACTTAGCACTTCACTTACTGTTTAATGTGTAGTTGCCGTGCTATTAAATCCTTTAAAGTTTGTTAATTTCACGGCTCACCGTAAATTCAGTAGAAGTAACATAGCGTTCTATATTTTGTAGGCGCGTATCTACGCGTGTTAAACGCTCTTTTAAGTCTTGCAATGCGCGGCGCGGTGGCTCGCCTTTTTGCCATACTTTAAATTTCACTTCTAGCGGATCGCCATAGTTAGTTGAATTTGTTTTATAGGCGCTAGTGGGTTCTTTTTTATCTAAAATAAACCAGGCTGCAATATACGCTACCACAAATAAAGGGCCGCCAGTTAGTAATACCGCACTAACAAATATAATACGAACTAACCATAATTCCATATTAAAATAATCGCTTAGCCCAGCGCATACGCCGGCTATTTTTCCGCGCTGCGGATCTCTTAATAATTCACGTTTGGTACTCATACTTTACGCCTCCACTGTGGCGACTCTTGATCAAGTAATGCTTCGAGTGTTTCAACTCGGTCTGCCATTTTTTCGGCTTTTTGAGCAAGCTCTAATAACTGGCGATGCTCGTGTTCACTTAACCCTTGGCTTACTTGTTTTTTGCTACGGTAGTGCAATATTAACCACAATGGCGCTACAAAAATCATAAATAAAATAAATGGTGCTACGAGTATTTCTGGATCAAACATAACCCTCTCCTGACTATCCGTATTAGTGTTTTAAGTAGGGGCACATGGGCCCCTTATATTATTATTGGTATGCGTTAGCTATACGTTACTTATCTGCTAGCTTCTTTTTAAGCTCAGCTAACTCATCGTCTACTTTTTCGTTTTTTTGCAGTTCGGCAATTTCATCTGCTAAGGTTTTTTTGCCTAAATCGTACGACTCTATTTGAGATTCTAGTCCATCTATTTTAGTTTCGTAACGCTCAAAACGATTAAGTGCATCTTCTACCTTTGAGCTATCAAGTGCTTTTTTAACTTCAAGGCGCGACTCAGCCGAACGCTGACGTAATATAATCGCTTTTTGACGAGCTTTAGCATCTGCTAGCTTTTCTTGTAGCGTGGTTACTTCTTGTTGTAACTTTTCGATGTGTGAGCCTACATGCTCAAGTTCACCCTCGACTGAGGCTACAGCTTCAGCTGACTTTTGCTTTTCGAGTAAAGCGGCACGTGCTAAATCGTCACGATCTTTGCTTAGCGCTAGTTCAGCTTTGTCTTGCCAATCATTCATTTGCGCTTTAAGTGTATCAACGCGACGTACTAATTCTTTTCGCTCAGCGAGTGTTTTAGCTGACGTAGAGCGAACCTCTACCAAGGTGTCTTCCATTTCTTGAATAATCAGACGAACCATTTTTTCTGGGTCTTCTGCTTTATCTAAAATGGCATTGATATTAGAATTAACAATGTCTGCAAAACGTGAAAAAATTCCCATAACATTTACCTCTATAATTTAAACTTAGTTTGTCTGCTATAACTGTATCAATATGCTTGCCAACTTTATAAAAGTTAAAATACATAACTTATTCATAGAGTTAAACTCAAATTACAAATTACTTTAGTTATCCCCCATTATGAAATACACTAACTGTTAGTAAAAATGACTAAGAGTTAGGAAATATGAGCCAATATCGCCAACAAGATAACTTACTCGGCCAATCTGATAGCTTTTTATCGGTACTTGATCAGGTATCGCAGTTAGCTAACCTAGATAAACCAGTGCTTATTATTGGTGAGCGTGGCACAGGTAAAGAGTTAATTGCAGCGCGTTTACACTTTTTATCTAAACGTTGGGATCAAAACTATGTAAAGCTCAACTGTGCGGCGCTTAACGAAAACCTGCTCGAAAGTGAATTATTTGGCCATGAAAGTGGTGCTTTTACTGGCGCTAGTAAACGTCACGAAGGCCGCTTTGAACGTGCAAACAGCGGTACTTTATTTTTAGATGAGCTAGCAAACACCTCCGAAATGGTACAAGAAAAACTGCTACGCGTAATAGAGTACGGTGAATTTGAGCGTGTAGGCGGTAAACAAACAATAAAAGTAGATACGCGTTTAGTGTGCGCTACTAACGAAGATTTACCTTATTTAGCACAGCAAGGTGAGTTTAGAAGCGATTTGCTCGACCGCCTGGCTTTTGATGTAATAACCCTTCCCCCACTGCGTGAACGCCAAGGCGATATAATGCTACTTGCAGAGCAGTTTGCAATGAATATGGCGCGCGATTTAGAGTGGCAATTGTTTAGCGGTTTTACCCGTAGTGCCACAGAAACACTGCTTAGTTATGATTGGCCTGGTAATATTCGAGAGCTAAAAAATGTGGTTGAGCGCAGTTTGTATCGCCATGGGAGTGAACAGATCCCCGTTCATCAGATTATTTTAGACCCATTTGAAAGCCGTTTTAGGCCAAAACCACGAGTAAAGCCTACTGCTTTTGTTAATAATAACATTAATACTCCTGAGCCAGCGGTTGCCGCAGCGCCGGTTGCTCAAGCACTACCAAGTGCAGCGCCTATTAATACTGAGTTTCCATGTAACTTAAAAAAACTCTCTAACGACTTTGAAATTTTAATGATTAACAAAGCTTTAGAGCATAGCCAATTTAATCAAAAGAAAACTGCAGAAGTACTGGGTTTGACGTATCATCAATTACGTGGCTATCTGAAAAAATATAACTTGCTATACCCAAGCGACACCAAGGGGTGAATTTCAGTTTACTTAGTTATAGTTCAATAATAGTTAGAGGTTACGCAGGTGCATAAATTATTACTTGCTTTGCTATCAACCAGCCTTATAGGGTGTATAGATAGTAAAGAAGAAATCTTAAAAGAAAAAAACCAAGGCTTAGTTTATTGCGCTGAAGCAAACCCTGTGTCGTTTAATCCGCAGGTAACAACGACAGGCTCAACTATAGATATTATTGCCAATCAATTATACGACCGCCTAATTAGCATTGACCCTGTTACTGCTGAATTTCAAAGTGAATTAGCCACCGATTGGAAAACGAGTAAAGACGGTAAATCGATTACTTTTACCTTACGTAAAGACGTAAAATTTCATACCACAGCTTATTTTACGCCTAGCCGTGACTTTAACGCTGACGATGTTATTTTTACTTTTAGCCGCTTATTTGATGTTTATAATCCGTATCACTTTGTTGGCGATGCTAATTATCCTTACTTTCAGAGTGTAGGAATTGATCAGCTTATTCGTAAAATTGTACGTGTGTCTGACTATCAAGTGCGGTTTGAATTGTTTAATGCCGAAAGTAGCTTTTTAGCCAATATGGCCACCGATTTTGCGGTTGTATTATCACAAGAATATGCCATGCAACTAAAAGCCAGCGAACAAACCAATTTGTTTGATCACTACCCAGTAGGCACAGGCCCGTATATTTATAAAGAGTATAGGCGCGACCATTTAGTGCGCTTTTATAAAAACCCAGTTTATTGGAAACACGACGTGGTACTGGATCAATTGGTTTACGACATTACCCCTAACGGCACCACGCGTATAGCTAAAATGCTCACCAAAGAATGTGATGTCACTGCTCATCCAAGTAGCGCGCAATTGAGTATTTTAGCCCAGCGCGACGACATTAATGTAGAAAAAGAAACTAACTTAAATATTGGCTACTGGGCATTTAATACTGAGCGCCCCCCTTTTGACGATATACGAGTACGACAAGCACTCGCTCATGCAATTGACGTAGATAAAATAATGCAGGCTGTGTATTACGGCAATGGTATTCGCGCTCAATCAATTTTACCACCCACCTCGTGGGCGTTTGAACCACAAGCTAACATTCCAAATTTTGACCCTGCTTTAGCCAAAAAATTACTTATTGAAGCTGGCTTACCTAATGGCTTTAACATGAACATTTGGGCCATGCCAGTCAGTCGTATTTATAATCCTAATGCCCGTAAAATGGCCGAGCTAATGCAAAGTGATTTACGTAAAATAGGGGTTAAAGTGAGTATTATAGAATACGAATGGAATACCTTTATTCAGCGTGTTGGCGAGCACCGACACGACAGCGTACTGCTTGGCTGGGCTGCCGATACGCCCGACCCTGATAACTTTTTTAGCCCTTTGCTAAGTTGCACGGCCACCTTTAGTGGTAAAAATGCCGCAAATTGGTGTAACCCACAATTTGACTCTTTACTTAACCAAGCGCTTAGTACAACCGATATAGCACTGCGTAAACAATATTATGACGCTGCACAAAGCATGATTATTAATGAGCTACCTTTAATACCAATAGCCCACGGCATGCGTTTTCAGGCAAGCAGTGCTGATGTAGAGGGCATAACGCTCGGCCCATTTGGTGCTATTTCGCTTGCTAATGCGAGGAAAAAATAATGCGCTTAGATTATATTTTACGCCGCATTGGTTTATTTGTTTTTATGGTATTAATGCTTAGCGTTTTTACTTTTTTACTGAGCTTTTTATTTCCTGGCGATGCATTAAGTAATTTAAGCGGTATTCCCAGTAATAACTTTGCGCAACACACCCAGTTAGAAGATAAGTATTTATATAATAGTAATTATTTTATGCAATATATCGCTTTTTTAGGGCGCATATTGCAAGGTGATTGGGGACTGTCGTTTGCCTCTGGAGATAGCGTGTTTTCGCAAATACTCGACTTAATTCCTGCCACACTCGAGCTTAGTATATACGCGCTGTTTGTTTCGGTTGTTATTGGTGTTCCTACAGGCATATTAGCCTCTGCTTATTATAAACAATGGCCCGATAAGCTTATTTCCTCTACCACTATGATAGGTTATTCCATGCCTATTTTTTGGTTAGCATTATTACTCATTATGCTATTTTCATTGCAACTGGGTTGGTTTCCAATGTCAGGAAGAATGAGTTTACTCTATGAAATACCACCCACTACTGGCTTTATTTTAATTGATATTAGCTTGGCAAGCTTTCCGTACCAGGGCATGGCTTTTATTGACGCCTTACACCACCTTACCTTGCCTACCATAGTACTGGCTATGTACCCCACTACGGTATTAATACGCTTTACTCGCGAATCTATGCTTAAAGTAATGGATCAAAACTTTATTAAAACAGCGCGCGCAAAAGGCCTTAATCGCAGGCAACTTATAATGCACCATGCGCTGCGTAATGCATTGTTACCGGTAATTAAGCAAATTGGTTTACAATTTAGCACGCTTATTACGCTGGCAATGATCACTGAAATTATTTTTTCGTGGCCTGGGATTGGCCGCTGGTTAATTGATAGTATTTATCAGCGTGATTACCCCGCTATACAAGGTGGCTTAATGGCGGTTTCTTTATTTATTATTTTTGCCACCATAATCGCAGAGCTAATTTATACTCTATTCGACCCACTCTCACGGAACCAAGCTCATGGCAAAGTTTAACTTATTTTCTGAAGAGTCGAATAAATCGCCCCTAGCACGGCTATGGCGAAAATTTAAAACCAACCACCCTGCACTCGTTGGTTTATGGGTGTTTATTGCTTTTGCTTTACTGGCCGCCAGTGCACCTTTTTTAGCCCCTTATGGGGTTAATCAGCAACATAGTGATGCCTTACTTATTCCGCCCTCGTGGCGCGAAATGGGTGACGTACGTTTTCTTTTAGGCACCGACGATTTAGGCCGCGATGTGCTCTCTAGATTAATGAACGGCGCAACGTATACATTTGGCTTATCAATTATTGCAGCGTTTTTAACCACTGTCATTGGCTTACTCGTAGGCACTTTTGCTGGTATTAGTCGCGGGCTTCGCTCCAGTTTTTTAAATCACTTACTGGATATAACGCTTTCTATTCCGTCGTTGTTGCTGGCAATTATTATTATAGCGATATTAGGCCCAGGTTTAATGAATACCGTATGGGCAATTATTTTGGCACTGCTGCCGCAATTTATTCACTCTATTCGCAACTTAATTGTAGATGAGCTGAGTAAAGATTACATCACCGCTTATCGGCTCGATGGCGCCTCTAATTGGCATATATTGTCGCGAGGGATTTACCCTAATATATATGAATATATAGTGGTTATTTTTACCATGGCGCTCTCTACTGCTATTTTAGATATAGCCGCTTTAGGTTTTTTAAAATTAGGCGCGCAACCACCTACAACCGAATGGGGTGCAATTTTAGCCGAAAACCTAGGGCTTATATATTTAGCTCCCTGGACTGTAGCCCTACCAGGCGTACTGTTGTTTTTAGCGGTACTGTCAACAAACTTAGTAGGCGATGGACTTCGCCAAGTTTTACAAGCGCGTAAGGCTGATTAAATGCAATTACTTGATGTTCGAAACTTAACCATTGAATTACACACCTCTGAAACCGTTATTAGAGCCGTAGACAGAGTGAGCTTTAGCTTAAAAGAAGGCGAAGTACATGCTTTAGTGGGTGAATCTGGTTCTGGGAAGAGCTTAATCGCCAAAGCAATTGTAGGAGTGCTTAATGAACGCTGGGTAATAACAGCTGATAGAGTGCATTGGCGCGGGGTAGACTTAATGCGTTTAACCCCAGAACAACGCCGTAAAGTAGTGAGCCAAGACATAGCCATGATTTATCAAGATCCGAGTCGCTGCCTTGACCCTACCGCTAAAATATTTGATCAAATAGCCGAAACCTTACCTGAGGTAGCAAGTAAAGGGTTTTTCTTAAAGCGTAATCGCGAGCGCAAAGACAGAGTAAAAGCACTTATTCATAAAGTCGGTATTAAAAACCACGAAGAAATACTTAGCAGCTACCCCCACGAGCTTTCAGAAGGGGTGTGCCAAAAAGTGATGATTGCTATGGCAATTGCGCGTACGCCAAAATTATTAATTGCAGATGAGCCCACCACCGCACTTGAAAGCACCACCCGTGCACAAGTATTTAGATTGTTAAAAAGCTTAAATCAGTTAAAAAACATGTCTATTTTAATGATTTCTCATGAGCTAGAAGAAATTGTTAACTGGTCGCATACTATTCATGTTTTATATTGTGGACAAATGGTTGAAGCAGGCCCAACGCATCGTATTTTTAGCCAACCACGCCACCCTTATACGCAAGCACTACTAAAAAGCCTACCCGATTACGAACATGGTTTGGCGCATAAAGAGCCTTTTTACGCGCTTAAAGGCACCATTCCTACGCTGCAACATTTACCAATTGGTTGTCGGTTAGGGCCGCGTTGCCCGCAAGCACAAAGAGAATGTGTTATTGCGCCAAAGCTAACTAAACACCAAGGGCATAGTTATGCGTGTCATTTTCCGCTGATCAAGGAGATGAAATAGTGCAACCCTTACTAAAAGTACAAGCATTATCAAAAAGCTTTAATTTACGGGCTGGATTATTTAGCCGTAAAAAATTTGCAGTACTTAAAAATATTTCGTTTAGTGTTGGCAAAGGCGAAACCATAGCCATAATTGGTGAAACGGGTGCCGGAAAAAGTACCCTAGCAAAATTACTTGCCGGAGCCGATAGCGCTGATAGCGGGCAAATTTTACTCGAAAACAACATAATCGAAAATAACGGCATTCGCGATCCACAATGTCGCCATATCAGAATGATTTTTCAAGACTCAGCAACCTCGCTAAACCCGGCACTGACTATTGCCGACATGCTCGATGATTGCCTGCAATTTAATACCGATTTTGACAAACAACAACGCGCCGAAAAAATAGACAGCACTATGTTAAAAGTGGGGTTATTAGTAGATCATCAACAATATTATCCGCACATGTTCAGCATAGGGCAATTACAGCGTGTAGCGCTTGCTCGCGCACTTATATTAGATCCTAAGGTTGTTGTACTTGATGAAGCACTTTCATCTCTAGACCCCTCTGTACGCGCACAAATAGTTAATTTATTACTAAAGCTACAACTAGAAACCGGATTAACCTATATATTAATAACCCATCACCTTAGTTTAGTCCGCCATATTAGCGACCAACTGGTAGTACTAGAACGAGGCGAAATTGTTGAATACGGCCCCACCGAAGCAATATTCCAAAATCCCCAATCGAAAATAACGCAAAAATTATTGAGTTGTTGATGAGAAAATCCAAGAAAAACTAACTTCAATACGTAAAAGTGTACGCGTTTAGGTTTGATTTAGAACATAATTAAACCTGAACGTCTGAAAAACTAAAATGTTAAAAAATTAAAAAAAATTAAAATAAATTAAAATGACACCCACTCTAATAATTAATCCCTTTGGTGTTTATCTAAACAAACATTGCTAGGCTTAAAAGCATCCTTAATTTTTAAAACACCTCTGCTTATTCAAATAACGTTGTATTTAATTGCTTTTTATTCATTTTTAGGCATGCGAAATACTGTGCTTTCACAGTGAGATGGAATTACGGAGAGTTTTTGAAGTAACGCTTTAAGCCAGTAGCTTTTCGCAATTACTAACGTTGGCGCGCCGCTTTCTGTTTAGGTGTTCGCAGTATCCTTCGTGCGACGCTGGGCGACCTACTGCACCATGAAATACGCGACTAAATTGTGTGGTGAGTTTTAGCCAGTTTTCGGGGGTAATGTTTACTCTTTGTAACAGGGGTAAAGTGCTGCTTTCGATATAGCCTTTCTTGCCTTCGCGTATACAACGCCCGGTTAATTCTACTAGTTCAAGGTAAGATTTAAGCTCAAATGGTAATCCTTTTGCCATTTGCTTTTTTGGTTTACCTGAAAAGCGTAGGAGTTGCTTCGGTTGCTTACCCGCAGTGGCACTTTCAATGCGTATTTT
Organism: Pseudoalteromonas sp. 20-MNA-CIBAN-0454; assembly: GCF_040308685.1. Classification (NCBI taxonomy): domain Bacteria; kingdom Pseudomonadati; phylum Pseudomonadota; class Gammaproteobacteria; order Alteromonadales; family Pseudoalteromonadaceae; genus Pseudoalteromonas; species Pseudoalteromonas sp. 20-MNA-CIBAN-0454. The sequence continues at coordinate 60,287 of NZ_JBEOOB010000006.1, forward strand.
TACACTGGTATGGTCTGATGTTTCAGGTGTTGTTGCTGCCTTTGCTCTTATTGGGTTTAAGTCAACATATGCCATACAGGCGATTAATGCGGCTTCATCTAAGAGGGCTTGTGATTTAAAACGTCCCTCCCAAAACCGTCCGGTACAGTTATCTTCTTTATTAGCTCTGCGCGCAATGTCTTCATTTAATAAGCGCATAAACCAACTGATATTAGCTAAGCGTTCTCGGTACTCAATGATTGTTTCATTTAGAAAGAGCCATTCAATTTTACTTAGCTCTTCACCTTGCAGGTATTTGTTAGTGAGAACAGTGCCTTTACAAAGCCTGTGCCACCGCTGAATAATGGCTTTATCGGTTAGTCGCTTGGCTTTTTTATCATCAACATAGAGTACTAAGTGGGTGTGATTACTCATTACTGCATACGCGCACACATCGATACAAAATACGTTAGCGAGGGCAAGTAATTTGCTTTCAACCCACCCTCTGCGATGTTCATACGATTGATTAGTAAAGTTGTCTACGCCGCATAAAAATGCACGGCGTACACAGCGCGAAATACAGTGGTAGTATTTTGTATCGACCAAACTAACCTGACGCTTTCTTGCGATAGGCATGTTGCACCCTGCTTGATTATTGAACTAATCAGAGCATAGTTAATTACACTGATATTACAAATATTAGGGTGGGTGTCTGCATTAAAAATATTTCAACTGTAAACCTAAATACCAAGTTTGGTTAATCACTTACTGATATCTGGCACCTTCTTTTAGTAATAACTGCTCTTACTCATAACTACTTTTCCTAATAGCTGCTTTTTACAAATAAAAAAGGCGCTTTAAAAAAGCGCCTTTTAATTATTTAATTACGAATTTTACTCTGCGGCTTGCGCTACATTTGGTAAGTTAATTTTCGCTTGAGCTTTTAATGACTCAATAAACACCATGTAGTTTTTGTTTGCTTGTGCCATGGTAATGTTTTGCTGAATTTGTGGGTCAATATTATCTGCAACTTCAGCGTTCGTTACCGATTTAAGCGCAACAATCGCAGCATCACCATTATTTAAATTAACTAGCTCAACGATTGCTGAATCAGTTGGGTGAGCCATTTTAAATGTTTGCGTCACAATAGCTGGCGAAACAGTATAGCTCTGACGCGTTAACTGCGCTTCTTGGCGAACTGTTAGGTTTTGCTCAGCGGCAACGTCATTTAAGCTCTTGCCTGCTTGTACTTCTGCAAAGAGTGTACGGGCTTTTTCTTTAGCAAGCGCTGATGTTTTCTCGTTAACTAAGCTGGCTTTAATTTGCTCGCTTACATCGCTTAGTGCTTTAGTGGCAGCTGGCTCATGTTCATTAACACGCACCACAATAACATGCTCATTACCTAACTCAATCAGCTCTGAGTTTACTTTATCTTCAAGTAAATCAACTGATGTTAATGCTGTAATAACTGCAGGGCTGTTTAACGGCTCTGGTAGCTCATTTAGCGCTACAAGTGGAGTAGACTTAATCTCTACACCCGCGGCTTCTGCTGCATCAACTAAGCGGTCTGAAATTTCAAACGCAAGCGCGGCCATTTCTGTTTGCTTTTCGTAAAATGCATCTACTTTTTCAGCTTTTTCTAGTTCTGCACGTAAATCTGCTTTTACATCATCGTAGGCTTTTACTTGCTGCGCCTGTAGGTCGGTTAGTTTAATAATGTGGTAACCAAATTCTGATGCTATAACGTCTGAGTAGTCACCTTTATTTTCGAGCGCAAATGCTGCGTCTTCAAAAACAGGATCCATTACATCACGTTCTATCCACTCTAAATCGCCACCCATTTCGCCACTTACAATATCATCAGACGATGATTCTGCTAGCTCGGCAAAATCAGCACCTTGATTTAATTGCGCTAATAAAGACTCTGCTTTTGCTTTAGCTGCATCATCGTCTTCACTGTTATCAATTAAAATATGCGAAACACGACGCTTTTCAGGCTCAACGTATTGCGCTTTACTTTGTTCGTAATAGGCTTTTACGTCATCTTCAGTTACTGAAGCAACTGTAATGTCTTGCGCTTTTAGCTCTATGTAATTAACCGATAAACGCTCTGGAGATAAAAACTGGCCGCTATTTAATTCATAGTAATCTGCTATTTCTTGCTCACTCACTACAACACTGTCTTGCATTGCTTCTTTATTAACTACTAGGTAGTCAATGCTGCGCGTTTGTTGTTGTAGAGCAATGGCACTCTCAAGTTCATTTTTTAGCGCAAAATCACTTCCCGCAACAGCAGATACAAGCTGGCTGCGTGTCATGTCTTTACGTAAATACTCGCGAAATGAATCTGGTTGAAAGTTCATTTGACGAATAACTTGCAAGTAACGGTCGTTGTTAAAGCTTTCACCAATTTTAAAATAAGGTAATTCTAAAATGGTTTGTCTTACACTTTCATCGCTTACACGAAGGCCTAACTCTGCCGCTAGTTGAGTTTGCAGTTCTTGTTGTACTAAACGGTCAATTACACCTTGGCGTATTTGCGCCATGTAATTTGGATCGGCTGCAATTTGGGTAAAGTATTCACCAAACTGTTGCTCTAATCGGCCTCGTTCATTTTGAAACGCACGATTAAATTCGGTTTGACTAATTTTAATACCATTTACTTCAGCAACAGGTTGTTCTGTGGTTTGACCTAGGTAACTACCAATTCCTGCTAAAGCAAAAGATAAAATCACGGCGCCTAAAATTACTTTGGCTATAGGTCCTTGCGAACCTTCTCTGATTTTCTCAAGCATTTGTTTATCTCTTTTCTGAGCAAGGTTTTTACCTTGTCATATGTAAAAAAAGCGTATCTTACCAGATACGCTTTTTCACTTGAAGTAACTGGCGGTAAAGTTACTTAATTCATCTTCTGTGGTCATTAAGTATTTTTACACTCGCCACAACTAATGTGTTTAAAACAGTGATTAGTTTACTGCGTCTTTTAGTGCTTTACCTGCTTTAAATGCAGGGATAGTTGCAGCAGCAATTTGAATTGTTTCGCCAGTTTGTGGATTACGGCCTGAACGTGCAGCACGGTCACGAACTGAAAAAGTACCAAAACCAACAAGTGCAACTGAGTCGCCTTCTTTAAGTGCGCCAGTAACTGATTCGATAAATGAATCTAGTGCACGACCTGCAGCCGCTTTAGAAATGTCAGCATCAGCTGCGATTTGATCGATTAATTGAGATTTATTCACAATATCATCCTCTTTAATTGTTGTTATCAAGAGCGATTGTTTTTTACTAACATCACTGTTTTGAAAATTTAGAGCAAACTATTATGCTCATACGATTATATTTTTCTTAAGCCTAGTAACCATAAGGGCTAGGCTTGAAAACCAGTGCTTAACTTATCATACCGTTTAGATTTGAAAAGCCCCTAAAAGCACTTTTTTAGCGTTTTTTATCGGTTTTTCGGCGTTTCGACTGAAAAACTATCAACTGGGTGCACTAAAGCAAGTTTTAATACTTCATCAATCCATGTAACTGGGTGAATATCGAGGCCAGCCAATACGTTGTCTGGGATCTCTTTTAGGTCACGTTCGTTAATTTTTGGAATAATAACCGTTTTAATACCGCCGCGATGCGCTGCTAATAATTTCTCTTTTAAGCCACCAATTGGTAGTACTTCACCACGCAATGTAATTTCGCCTGTCATGGCAACATCGGCACGTACCGGATTACCCGTTAAGCTCGACACTAAACCAGTTACCATAGCAGCACCTGCACTTGGACCATCTTTAGGCGTTGCGCCTTCAGGTACGTGTACATGAATATCGCGCTTTTCATAAAAATCACTGTTAATACGAAACTCTTCCGCTCGGTTTCGTACTACTGTCATGGCTGCTTGTATCGACTCTTGCATTACATCACCTAATGAGCCGGTATAGCTAAGCTTACCTTTACCTGGTACTGCGGCGCATTCAATAGTTAGCAAGTCGCCGCCCACTTCAGTCCATGCAAGGCCTGTAACTTGGCCAATACGGTCGCCGTCTTCTGCTTTACCGTAATCAAAGCGCTGCACCCCTAAAAAGTCCTCTAGGTTGTGCTCATCGATAGTGACTGTTGTGGTGTCTTTTTCGATTAAAATATTTTTAACCGCTTTACGACATAGTTTAGATATTTCGCGCTCTAAATTACGTACACCCGCTTCACGCGTGTAATAACGAATAATACCGGTAATGGCACTATCGGCTATCTCAATTTCATGCTCTTTTAAGCCATTACGCTTAACTTGCTTGGTAATTAAGTGCTGTTTAGCAATATTTAGTTTTTCATCTTCGGTGTAACCCGACAAACGAATAACTTCCATTCGATCTAGTAACGGCCCTGGAATGTTAAAGCTGTTTGATGTAGCAACAAACATCACATCCGACAAATCGTAGTCAACTTCTAGGTAGTGATCGGCAAAATGACTATTTTGCTCAGGATCTAACACCTCAAGTAATGCAGATGCGGGATCACCACGCATGTCTGATGACATTTTGTCGATTTCATCAAGTAAAAACAATGGGTTTTTAACGCCCACTTTTGTCATATTTTGAATCATTTTACCTGGCATTGAGCCAATGTAAGTACGACGATGGCCACGAATTTCAGCTTCATCACGTACACCGCCAAGCGCCATACGAATATACTTACGGCCGGTAGAGCGTGCAATAGATTGACCTAAAGAGGTTTTACCCACACCAGGCGGCCCTACTAGACACAAAATAGGCCCTTTAAGCTTGTTAGTACGTTGTTGCACCGCTAGGTACTCTAAAATACGTTCTTTAACTTTTTCTAAGCCGTAATGGTCGCTATCAAGTATTTTTTGCGCGCCAGCTAAATCTTTTTTAACTTTTGAGCGTTTTTTCCACGGTACACTAATTAGTGTATCTATGTATGAGCGCACTACACTGGCTTCTGCCGACATTGGCGACATCATTTTTAGCTTACTTAACTCAGCCGTCGCTTTTTCTTTTGCTTCGGTTGGCATGCCCGACTCTTCAATACGCTTTTTCAGCGCTTCAAACTCGTCTGGCACATCATCAAGTTCACCGAGCTCTTTTTGAATAGCTTTCATTTGCTCATTGAGGTAATACTCGCGCTGTGATTTTTCCATCTGCTTTTTAACGCGGCTACGTATTTTTTTCTCAACTTGCAGTAAATCTATTTCGCCTTCCATTAGCGCCATTAAGTATTCTAAGCGTTCGGTAACACTTGAGGTTTCTAATACTTTTTGTTTTTCAGGCACTTTTAATGGCATATGAGCTGCCATGGTATCGGCAAGGCGCGCCGGATCGTCAATCCCCGAAACCGAAGTAAGTACTTCTGGTGGGATTTTTTTATTGAGTTTTACATAGCCTTCAAATTGGCTAATTGCGCTGCGAATAAACACATCTTGCTCATGCTCATCTATTGATTCTGATTCAATAAACTGCGCATTAGCTACAAAAAATTCTTCGCTATCAATAAATTCTTCAATTTTTGCGCGCTGCGTACCTTCTACTAAAACTTTTACTGTACCGTCTGGTAACTTTAATAACTGAAGTACAGTGGCAATAGTACCAACACGATAAATATCATCTTGCTCAGGCTCATCTACAGTTGCATCTTTTTGGGCAACCAAGAAAATTTGTTTGTCTTTATCCATTGCCGCTTCAAGGCATTTTATTGATTTTTCACGGCCTACAAAAAGCGGGATCACCATGTGCGGGTATACCACTACATCGCGCAGTGCTAATACTGGGATTTCGACTCGATCGGTTCTCTCAAGCGTCATTATATTTCTCTTTGCACTTCATTTATTTTAAAGATTACTCAAGTATATGGGGATAACCTAATTAAAGTTCAACGATTTTCCCGTACTCAATTAAATTAATTATAAAAAAAGGAGCCTTAGGCTCCTTTTTAAATCAAATAGCTTAAAAACTACTCAGATGCTGCTTTATCTTGATTATTATTTTCATAAATCAAAATTGGGTCTGATTCACCTTTAATTACGGTTTCATCTATAACCACTTTGCTTACATTATCCATAGAAGGTAGCTCATACATAGTATCAAGTAATACACCTTCAACGATTGAACGCAAACCACGAGCACCTGTTTTACGCTCCATTGCTTTGTGGGCAATTGCAGCTAAGGCATCATCGCGAAACTCAAGCTCAACATCTTCCATACCAAACAATACTGAAAACTGTTTAGTAATGGCGTTTTTAGGCTCACTTAAAATTTGTATTAGTGCAGCTTCATCAAGTTCAGTTAATGTAGCAACTACCGGTAAACGGCCGATAAACTCAGGGATCAAGCCGTACTTAACTAAATCCTCTGGCTCTACGTCTTTAAATGTATCACTTAAAGAGCGGCTCGCTGCAGACTCTTTAACATCAACACCAAAACCAATACCGGTATTTTTATGGCTACGTTGCTCAATCACTTTATCAAGACCTGAGAATGCGCCACCACAAATAAACAAGATTTTAGACGTATCTACTTGTAAAAACTCTTGCTGTGGGTGCTTACGGCCACCTTGTGGTGGAACCGAAGCTATGGTGCCTTCTATCAGTTTAAGTAGTGCTTGTTGCACGCCTTCGCCTGATACATCACGCGTAATTGACGGGTTGTCTGATTTACGAGAAATTTTATCAATTTCATCTATGTAAACAATACCACGTTGTGCTTTTTCTACATCGTAATCGCATTTTTGTAACAGCTTTTGAATGATGTTTTCAACATCTTCACCCACATAACCCGCTTCGGTTAATGTGGTTGCATCGGCCATAGTAAACGGCACATCTAATAAGCGTGCTAACGTTTCTGCTAGTAATGTTTTACCACTACCTGTAGGACCAATTAATAAGATATTACTTTTACTTAGTTCAATATCTTGCTTAGTCGACTGATTACGTAGGCGTTTGTAATGGTTGTATACCGCTACAGACAATACTTTTTTAGCATGGTCTTGGCCAATAACATAGTCGTCTAAGTGTTTACGAATTTCTTTTGGTACAGGTAGTTTGTCAGAGGCATCGTGCTTAGGCGCAATGTCTTTTATTTCTTCTCTGATAATATCGTTACACAACTCTACACATTCATCACAAACATATACTGAAGGGCCTGCAATTAATTTGCGTACTTCATGTTGGCTTTTGCCGCAAAAAGAACAGTATAACAATTTACTACTTTTGTCGCCGTCTGTAGGAGTGTCAGACATTCAGCTACCTCATTTTATACGTTGGCCACCAAATTGGTCGATGGCTATTTCAATACGTTTTAACTATACCAAAATTTAATTTTTTCGCATAGTAACTCAAAGTGGCAAACAGCCTAGCTGTTTGCCAAACGCTTACTTGCTAGCGCGATTTTTAAATACTGAGTCTACAATACCGTAATCTACAGCTTGATCAGCACTCATAAAGTTATCACGATCAGTGTCTTTAGAAATCACGTCTAATGGTTGGCCTGTATGCTCAGCCATTAAGCGGTTTAGCTTGTCTTTAATAGACAGGATTTCTTTGGCATGTATTTCAAAGTCAGATGCTTGACCTTGGAAACCACCTAATGGTTGGTGGATCATTACGCGCGAGTTCGGTAGGCAAAAACGTTTGCCCTTTGCCCCAGCGGTAAGTAAAAAAGCACCCATGCTAGCAGCTTGACCTACACAAATTGTACTTACATCTGGTTTAATGAAGTTCATTGTGTCGTAAATTGCCATACCCGCAGTAACCGAACCACCTGGTGAGTTTATATATAAAAAGATATCTTTATCTGGGTTTTCTGATTCTAAGAACAACATTTGCGCTAAAATCAGGTTTGCCATGTTGTCTTCAACAGGACCCGTTAAAAAGATAATACGCTCTTTTAATAATCTCGAATAAATGTCATACGAGCGCTCGCCTTTAGGTGTTTGTTCAACAACCATAGGGACCAATGCGTTTAGGGGATCTGTAATACCAATATTCATACTTATTTAATTCCTTATGCGCTTATACTTGTCCTTATTAAAGAAAAGCATAGTTATCATTTTTCGCAAATTAAGAACCACAAACTAAAATGGCCCGAGCACACTGCATAAACAGAGTAACACGAGCCATTTAATCGTTAGCGAGCACTTAAGTCAATGACTTATTAAGCACCTTGCTGTGGATTCATGATGTCGTCAAATGCTGTTTCAACGTCAGTCACAGTTGCTTTAGCTAAGATAGCCTCAACAGCTTGCTCTTCCATTGCTACATTACGCATTTGCTGCATAAGTTGATCATTCGCTTTGTAGTATTCTACTACTTCAGTTGGATCTTCGTATGCAGAAGCTACCGTTGCGATTAATGCTTCAACTTTAGCGTCGTCAACTTTAATCTCGTTAGCTTTAATCACTTCACCTAATAAAAGGCCAGTTTTAACACGTGTTACTGCTTGCTCATGGAACAATTCAGCAGGAAGCTCAGGCATGTTTTGCGCATCGCCACCAAAACGTTGAGCAGCTTGCTGACGTAATGCGTCAACTTCTTGATCAACTAGTGCTTTAGGCACTTCAATTTCGTTGTTCGCTAAAAGACCTTTAATAGCTTGATCTTTAACGTTAGCTTTAACCGCTTGGTCTAGCTCACGTGTCATGTTCTTTTTAACTTCAACTTTAAGCGCGTCAACACCACCTTCGGTAACACCGAATTTAGTTGCAAATTCTTCGCTTAATTCAGGTAACTCTTGCGCTTCAACTTTTTTCACTGTGATAGTGAATTGAGCCGCTTTACCTTTTAAGTTTTCAGCATGGTAATCATCAGGGAAAGTTACGTCAGCAATTGCTTCTTCGCCTGCTTTTTTACCTACGATATTATCTTCAAAACCTGGGATCATACGACCTTGGCCAAGTTCTAATGGGAAGTCTTCAGCTTTGCCGCCTTCAAATACTTCACCGTCGATAGTACCTACAAAATCAACCGTTACACGGTCGTTTTCGCCAGCAGCTGTATCAACTTCAGCCCAATCTGCGTGTTGCTTACGAAGTGTTTCTAGCATGTTAGCTAAATCTTCGTCAGTTACTGTTACGGCTGGTTTTTCAACTGTAATTTTGTCTAAACCTTGAACTTCAACTTCAGGGTAAACTTCAAACGTAGCCGAAAACTCTAAATCTTTACCAGCTTCAAGTGCTTTTGGAGCAAATGTTGGTGCGCCAGCTGGGTTAATTTTTTCTGAAACAATTGCTTCATAGAAATTACGTTGCATTACTTCGCCAGCAACTTCTTGACGAACTGCTGGTCCAAAACGCTTGTTAATTACTGATGCTGGAACTTTACCAGCACGGAAGCCATCAATACGCTGCGTTTTTGACAGTTGTTGTAAGCGTTTTTTTACTTCATTCTCAACGTTCTCTGCAGGAACGGTGATGGTCAGACGGCGCTCAAGGCCTTGGGTCGTCTCAACAGAAACTTGCATGATTTACCTCAATCTTCAATTTTGGCGACTGTTCGCCTTCTTTACACACAAAGTCATCTTTAGGAGTCTTGATAAAATTTAAACCTTTGTGGCTTAAAAACATTCGTCGCTACCACCAGATACCATTGCTGCTCTGCCCTGCGGGCACTATATTAAAATAATAGACGCGGCATTATAACGTAATATTGATGATAGTCGAGTGTAGGAAACAATTTTTTGAAGCACAATTGTGTTATTAGTAATCAAGCGAATAAAAAACAGGCTAATTTAGCAGCTAATCAAAAGTATAAAATTATAGTTTATAAGTTCTAAAATAGTTTATTAGTGAGTTTTTATTATTTATTTTCGAATATTAACAATCTCTGCTTTAACAAAGTGCTCGATAATACTGATTTTGAAGTGAGTAGTGCGTGTAATATCAAAACCATTTTCATTTATTATTGTTAATAAAGAAAATGGTCGGCGATGCAGGATTTGAACCTGCGACCCCTTGGACCCAAACCAAGTGCGCTACCAAACTGCGCTAATCGCCGATATATTTTTTATACTTAACTTTTGAATACTTAAACTTTGTATTTAAGACCATTTATAAGAAAATGGTCGGCGATGCAGGATTTGAACCTGCGACCCCTTGGACCCAAACCAAGTGCGCTACCAAACTGCGCTAATCGCCGATACTCTTTGTAAATTGGGGTGACTGATGGGGCTCGAACCCACGACAACCGGAATCACAATCCGGGGCTCTACCAACTGAGCTACAATCACCACGGTATTTACTTGTTTTCAAATGGTGCACCCAGAAGGATTCGAACCTTCGACCCACGCCTTAGAAGGGCGTTGCTCTATCCAGCTGAGCTATGGGCGCATCGAAAACTTCATAGTTTACCAATAAGCTAATTACGTAAGTACAATGGCTTTGTGAAAATGTACTATTGCATTAATACCCAAATAATATCCACTTAGCTTAATTACTTAAGAAAGTGGTCGGCGATGCAGGATTTGAACCTGCGACCCCTTGGACCCAAACCAAGTGCGCTACCAAACTGCGCTAATCGCCGATGCTTATAATTGTTAGCGAGTGACCTCGTTGACAACGGGGTGCATAATAGTGATTTGGCTGGGTTAGGTCAAACGTTTTTTTAAGAAAACAATTCAATTGCTCACTTTTAGTTCATAATAGCCAGAATAACCTAATAGCCGGCTGAAATTTAGACTATTTTGTATAATCAAATACGCTATTAGCTAAAAGCAACTTGGCGCTTTAGTGCTTTTCTGCGAAAATAGTAAACATATTAAAAATGGATTTAATAAAGTAAGTATTTCTTTATTACATTACCCCTATTTTTTGTATATCCATTTTAAGTATCTGTATCAAGTTAATTAACCCTAATTAAAGGTCACCCATGACGGCAAACATCATTGATGGTAAAGCAATAGCAAAACAAGTACGTAGCGCAGTTGCACAACGCGTTTCAGAGCGAGTAGCACAAAACCTTCGTGCGCCCGGTCTTGCAGTAGTGCTTGTAGGACTCGACCCTGCGAGTCAGGTTTATGTTGGCTCAAAACGTAAAGCCTGTGAAGAAGTTGGTTTTATCTCTAAATCCTTTGATTTACCAGCAAATACCACTGAGCAAACACTATTAGAGTTAATTGATGAATTAAACAACGATCAAGAAATTGACGGTATTTTAGTACAACTCCCTTTACCTGAAGGTCTTGATGTAGAAAAGATTCTTGAACGTATTACTCCGCATAAAGATGTAGATGGTTTTCATCCTTACAATATAGGCCGACTAGCCCAACGTATGCCAGCCCTTCGTCCTTGTACACCAAAAGGTATTATTACCTTACTTGACTCAACGGGTGTGCGTTATAAAGGATTGCATGCTGTGGTTGTAGGTGCATCTAATATTGTAGGGCGTCCTATGGCACTAGAGCTATTGTTAGCTGGTTGCACTACCACTGTTTGTCATAAGTTTACACAAGACTTAGAAACCCATGTTCGTCGGGCCGATTTATTAGTGGTTGCAGTTGGTAAACCTGAATTTATTCCTGGTGACTGGGTTAAAGAAGGTGCGATTGTTATTGATGTAGGTATTAACCGTTTGGACAACGGTAAATTAGTGGGTGACGTTGAGTACGCCGTTGCAGAACAAAAAGCTGACTTTATTACTCCTGTACCAGGCGGTGTAGGCCCGATGACAGTTGCCAGCTTAATTGAAAATACATTAGAAGCGTGTGAGAAATATCACAGCTAATAAACAAAAATAAAGCAATGAAGAGCCCGCTTAATTGCGGGCTTTTTGTATCATCATTCTACGTTTTATTAAGTCCAAGCCTTGTGGCAAAACCGAAAACACAATCATTAATAACATAATCGCGTACTGCCAATTTGCATACTGCTCGTTAATTAATATTCCTGCACATAAAATACCGGCAATTGGGTTGGCTATAGTGCCAAATGTAAATTCAACTACTGACATTCGTCCTAATAACCAAACATATAGGATGTAAGCCAAAGCAGTGTTAGGTACCACCAGCCAAAATAACGCCAGCCATTGGGTGCTAGTTATTGATGCAGTTAAAAATTGATACTGCTGTGGAGCAAAATAAAAAGCTTGAACCATAGCGGCAATTGCTAACAAGCTACCGCCAATGATTAACTGCCAGGTAAGTACCGTCCACCAGTGAACTTTAGCGGTTACTTTTTTTACCAGCGTACTGCCTATAACAATAGTTAATAGCGCCCCTATCAGTGCCACTACTCCCAATACATTAAGTGCTACATGCTGTGGATCAAATAAGCACCATGCTAAAACCACTAAAGCAAGGCCACAAAAACCTTGTACTAGCGCTGGCTGTTGGCGTTTAACAAGCCAGGCATACAATAATGCCACTACCGGTACTGACACCATACCCACGCCTGCAATAGCTGCAGGTAGGTTAATTGCCATTACAAAAATAAAACTAAAAAATAGCGCAATATTAATCGTGCCGATTAAAAAGATACCAGGCCATTGCTTTGCTGTTGGCCAAGAAGGTTTAAATAACAACAATAATAAACCGGCAGGCAGTGCACGTATGGCTCCTAATAAAATTGGCGGCCACTCTGGGGTTGCGTATTTAGTTACCGCATAAGTTGTTCCCCATAAAAAAGCAGGGATCATGGCAAGTAAAATATTCATTAATTTTCCATTTTTAAATTGATGAATGTGAGTTTAAAACCTCAACTATAATTGAGGTCAACAATATCAATTTTATTAAAAGCATAATCAATTTATTGCAATTGATATAACCAAAAAAGGGTTACCCTATGGCAACCCTTTTTTTGTGATCCGCGCGTTATGGCTAAATCCGCAAAGGTTAATAACCCCTATGCTTTACGCCACGTTGTTTTTCCCGCTGAATCTTCAAGTATTACACCCAATGCATTTAAAGCATCGCGAGCTTCATCTGCTGCAGCCCAATTTTTACTGGCACGTGCGTCATTACGTTTTACAATCAGTGCCTCAATTTCAGCCACTTCATCGTCGTTTTGACCGCCTTGTAAAAATGCCTCAGGTGCTTGTTGAGCAATACCAAGTATTTCACCTAACCTGCGTAGAATGAAGGCTAAATGTCCTGCTTTTTCGCTATCACTTTCTTTTACTCGGTTTAGCTCTTTAGCAACTTCAAATACAACCGGTAATGCTTCTGGCGAATTAAAGTCATCATTCATAGCTTTTCTAAACTTAGCCACATACTCATTACCCTCAAGCTCACATTCAACTGGCTCAACACCACGTAATGCCGTGTAAATACGCTCAAGTGATGAACGTGCTTGGTCTAAGTTTTCTTGCGAGTAATTAAGCTGGCTGCGGTAATGGCCTGATATTAAAAAGTATCGAACCGACTCAGCGTCGTATTGTTTTAATACCTCACGAACGGTAAAAAAGTTATCTAACGATTTAGACATTTTTTCTTTATTTACTTGCACCATACCCGTGTGGATCCAAGTATTTACATACTTGCCATTATTTGCACAGCACGATTGTGCAATTTCGTTTTCGTGATGCGGAAACTGTAAGTCAGAACCCCCACCATGAATATCAAAATGCTCACCCAAATGCTTTGAGCTCATAGCAGAACATTCAATATGCCAACCTGGACGCCCTTCGCCCCATGGAGATGACCATGATGGCTCACCCGCTTTGGCTTTTTTCCACAATACAAAATCAAGCGGATCGTCTTTATCTTGAGCAACCTCAACACGCGATCCTGATTGCAGCATGGTTAAATCTTGCTGCGATAATGCGCCGTACTGCTCAAAGGTAGAAACATCAAACAATACATCACCATCGGCAGCAACATAAGCATGGCCTTTGGTAATTAAGCGCTCAACCATTTCAATAATTTCATCCATGTGCGCAGTTACTGTTGGTTCAACATCGGGGCGTAACATGTTTAAACTATCAAAATCTTCATGCATGGCTTTCGTCATGCGCACAGTTAAGTCGTTTATTGACTCGCCATTTTCGTTAGCGCGTTTAATTATTTTGTCATCAACATCGGTAATATTACGCACATATTTTAAATCGTAACCAATATGGCGAAGGTAGCGAACAATCACATCGAAGCCAACAAAGGTACGCGCATGCCCAATATGACAGTAATCATAAATGGTGATACCACACACATACATGTCGATTTTGCCTTCGACCATTGGTTTAAATTGCTCTTTTTGTCGCGTTAGTGTGTTGTATATATTAACCATTTACTTTGAGTCCTTGACTATTAACTTGAACAGCTATGTTACCACTTGAAAAGCCCCTGCTCTAGCGCTTTATAACAAAGCAAACATCTACTTTGTTAATCTTAGCTAACTGAGATAAAATAGCGCGACTATTTAAACCAGATACAGGAAACCTCATGGTTGTTCTACACACTAATTTTGGTGACATCACCATTAAAATGTTTGATCAAGAAGCTCCAAACACAGTTAAAAACTTTTTAGAGTATGCAAATGCTGGCTTTTTCAACGGCACTATCTTTCATCGTGTAATCGATGGTTTTATGGTTCAAGGCGGTGGTTTTATCCCTGGTATGGATCAAAAAGAAGTAAATGATCCAATTAAAAATGAAGCTAACAATGGCCTATCAAATAAAGTAGGTACTTTAGCAATGGCACGTACGCCTGATCCACACTCAGCTACAGCGCAATTTTTCATTAACGTTAACGACAACGATTTTTTAAACCACAGCAGCGAAACGTCGCAAGGCTGGGGTTACTGTGTATTTGCTGAAGTTGTTGAAGGCATGGACATAGTTAATAAAATTAAAGGCGTAGCAACTGGTAGCAACGGCTTTCACCAAGACGTACCACTTGAAGATGTAATTATCGAAAGCGTTACTGTTAACTAATAGCGTTTACTCACATTATGTGAGTATATAAGCGGGTATTAATATAAATTAAGTTTAAATATTTACTTAATTTATATAAGCCCGCTTTTATTTTATCTAAAAAGACTCATCTATGACTCGCAAAACTTATTTTATTGCCGACTTACACCTAAGTGAAAACCGCCCTGATATTAGCGCGGCATTTTTTAGCTTTTTAAATACGCACATACTTAATCAAGATGTAGATGCACTGTACATTTTAGGTGATTTTTTTGAAGTATGGGTTGGCGACGATTACATTACAACGCTGAGCGCTAATGTAGCAAAGCATTTAAAAGCAGTCAGTGATGGCGGTACACCGGTTTATTTTATTCATGGTAATCGCGACTTTATTATGCGCGACAAGTATGCCGCAATGGCAGGCATGACCTTACTTGATGAGCAAACCGTAATAGATTTATACGGTACACCAACGGTTATTTTACATGGCGATGAAATGTGTACTCAAGATATAGAGTACCAAAAGTTTCGTCGTAAAAGCCGTGGATGGTGGTGGCCAAAACTAATGTTGGCTATGCCACTATGGTATCGTAAAAAAATAGCCCGTAATGCACGTGAAAAAAGTAAACTTAGCCAAGCCAATAAACCCCTTGAAATACTCGATGTGATTGATGACGCCGTACTCGCTACTTTTGCTAAGCACCAGGTCACTAATATGATCCACGGTCATACTCATCGCCCTAATGTGCATACTTACACAGTAAACCAAGAAACTTTAACGCGTACGGTTTTAGGTGACTGGTACACCCAAGGCTCATATTTAGTGGTTACACCACAGGCTCAAAAGTTAATTAGCACTCCTTTTAAGGCGTAAAATGAGTGCTACAAAAGGTTAGTTTTTTAATGCAGGAATACCGCTATGAAATTTAAAGTCGGTATCGGGCGTTGCAATGAGCTCACGTTCTTTTTCTGCAAAAAACTGCACTCGCTCGGTAATATCAAAGTCGGCAATTTCTTGCGCCAGCGTTAAATAATCTTGATAATGTCGCGCTTCTGAGCGCAATAGCGATATATAAAAGTCACCTAAACGTTTATCTACATGCGGAGCAAGCTTAGCAAAACGCTCACACGATCGCGCCTCAATGTAAGCACCCACTATAAGCTTATCGACCAGAGCATCTGGCTCAAAGGTTTTTACATTACGCAGCATACCTTTAGCATAACGACATGGGGTAATACTTCTATATTCAACACCGTACTCGTCCATAATTTCTAATACTTGATAAAAATGATGCAACTCTTCTTTTATTAGCATCACCATTTTATCGATTAACTCTTGCCCATACGGCGAGTTAGATTTAGGAATAATAGCCTTGGTAAGCTTATTTTTAGCCACTAAGTCACGCCAATTGCCTTCACGTTTATAAATTAATGTTTCAAACGGTTTTAGCCACTCAAGCAGAGCGTCGCTACTTTCTTTATCCACCGCATACTTACGAATTAAAAACATCGCTGATTGCGCTGCTTTTAATTCACATATCAAATGGTCGATTAATATAATCGATAAATTTTCTTTTTTTATCGCTTCATCAACCCACTGCTGTGGGGTTTCGCATTTTAAAAAACTTAAAATTGGCGCTAATAATTGTTGCGTAGACACTTTTTGCATATCTCAGTATAACTTTAAACTTAATAACGATTTTACCATGAAACCTTTTTAAAAGATCACCACGGCCTACTTTTACATGGGTATCATTTACAACTTCAAAATGTTAATACAATGTTGCCTTGACTTTGTATTGCAAGTGAACCATAACTGTATAGTGACTGTATAAAAATAAAACAGTAAAAAACTAATAAGTTACTTTTATGGAGTAAACACTATGATACTAAACCACCTATGGGGGCTTTACGCTCACCCACTTGAAGAATGGCAAACAATTGATAATCGCCATGAAAGCCTAACTTATAGCCTCTCGCATATTGTGTTGATAGCGCTGTTTCCCTCGGTTATGGGGTACTATTCATCGGTATATTTAGGATGGAGTATAGGTACAGGAAACCCAGTATTTTTAACCCATGACAGTGCACTACTTATTGCAATTGCAATGTATGTGGCGCTAATTGCGGGTATATTTGCTTTGGCTTATTTAGCCCACTGGATGGGAGTAACCTTTGGTGCTCAGCCCACTTTCACTCAAGCCCTCGAACTAGCAGCTTATACTGCAACCCCGGTGTTTATGTCGGCACTAGCTGCTTTTTTACCACATTTATGGTTTGTGGTGTGCGTAGGCATGGTTGCTTTGGCTTACTCGGTGTACTTACTTTATACCGGTGTGCCAATATTAATGCATATACCAGAAGAACGAGGCTTTATTTACGCAAGCTCTGTAGTAACTTGTGGCTTAATTTTACTGGTTATTATTTTAGCGGTTACCGCTATGCTATGGACTAATGGAATAGTGAGCCCCATGTTTACATAAGCATTACACCGCGTTGGAGTAAAAGTATTTGTGCTTTTTTGCACAAAAAAAAGGAGCTAATTAGCTCCTTTTTTATTTAAATATTTTTAACGATTAGTCTGATTAGTTTTCATCTTGATTATGAATTTCTAACCCTGAAGACATCGCATTTTCGCGAGTACTTTTTGCAGAGTCATTACGCATTTTATCAATACGATTTAAGTAGTCTTGATCAATATCACCAGTTATATATTGGCCATCGAATACTGATGTTTCAAATTTAGTGATTTCAGGGTTTTCTTTGCCAACCGCTGCAATCAAATCTTTTAATGACTGAAAAATCAAACCGTCAGAACCAATACTTGCATTAATATCTTCCACTTCACGGCCATGAGCAATCAGCTCGGCTGCAGATGGCATATCAATACCGTACACATTAGGAAAACGTATTTCAGGAGCAGCTGATGCAAAATAAACATTTTTAGCACCCGACTCTCTAGCCATTTCAACGATTTGCGCTGAGGTAGTACCACGCACAATTGAGTCATCAACCAGTAATACGTTTTTACCTTTAAACTCACGATCTATGGCATTTAACTTTTGACGCACCGATTTTTTACGTAACTCTTGGCCTGGCATAATAAATGTGCGGCCAATGTAACGGTTTTTAACAAAACCTTGGCGGTAAGGTAAATCAAGAACACGGGCTATTTCGAGCGCAATATCACACGATGTTTCAGGAATAGGAATAACCACATCAATGTCTTTATCAGCCCACTCACGTGCTATTTTTTCACCCAATTTAGTTCCCATATTTACCCGTGCTGCATAAACAGACATACGGTCAATGGTTGAATCGGGGCGAGCAAAATAAACAAACTCAAAAATACATGGTGAATAAGATACTTTATCTGCACAGCTTAACGAGTGAAATTCACCGTTTTCGGTTACATAAATAGCTTCACCTGGTGCTACATCACGAATAAATTCAAAACCATCTTGTTTTAGTGCAACACTTTCTGAAGCAAACATGTATTCGGTGCCTTTTGCGCTTTCGCGTTTACCAAATACCAATGGACGAATACCATTAGGGTCACGAAACGCCACCACACCGTGGCCAATAATCATCGCGATAGCAGCATAGCCGCCATTCACTTTGTTATTTACTTCGGTAATAGCGGTAAAAATATCTTCTGCGCCAAGCTGTAGCTTGTTTGATTTACTTAACTCATGCGCAAGAATATTAAGCAATATTTCTGAGTCAGAGGTGGTGTTTACATGGCGTCGTGCTTCTGAAAACAATTGCTCTTTTAACTCTTCTGCATTCGTTAGGTTGCCATTATGTGCTAATGCAATACCAAAAGGAGAGTTTACATAAAATGGCTGCGCTTCTGATGAGCTTGACGAGCCTGCTGTTGGGTAACGAACATGGCCTATGCCAATTGTTCCCTGCAATCGTTTCATATGGCGAGTGTGAAATACATCTCTCACTAAACCATTTGCTTTGCGTAAGCTAAACGTATTGTTGTCAATGGTAATAATACCCGCGGCGTCTTGGCCGCGATGCTGCAAAACAGTTAAGCCATCATAAATCGCCTGATTAACTGGCGATGTTCCGACTATTCCAACGATACCACACATGTAATTTATCCTCGCCGATTAACGGTTTACTGAATTTAAAAAGCTTGAGTTGTTTTCAAGGTATGAAAAAAACCATTCAACAACAAAGCCAAATTCCGGAATCAAAATAGAGTTGCCCCACCAATGCGTATTAGGCGCACCTGTAAAAGCATCAAGAAAGAAGAGTAACGCGCTCACGACCAACACGCCTCGAAGAGCACCAAACACTATGCCAAAAACACGGTCGGTGCCTGATAAACCAGTACGCTGTACTAATTCACCTAAAATGTAGTTTAGTAAACCGCCCAACAATAGCGTCACAAAGAATAATATGGCTATGGCCGCTGCATTTCTTAAAAGGGGTTCAGAAATGGTAGTTAGGAAGGAAGCTAAATATTGATAGAACAAGCTAGAGATGATAAAAGCGCCAGCCCATACAGCTAATGACATAGCTTCTTTAACAAAGCCGCGTATTAAACCGATGACGGTAGATAGTGCAATAATGCCAAGAATGGCGTAATCAACCCAGATCATAAGAACCAATTAGTCGCTAATTTGGGGCGCATTCTATACCTAAACATCGTTAATATGCAAGTTTAAGCGGGAGATAACTGGTTGCCCAAAACAGTAAATTTTAACCTTAATTAAAATAGTTTTGACCAACATATGAGAAGTGTAATACGACTAATAAAAACACCTAACCTTGCACACAAGGCTAGGTGCAATACGTTACTTGGTTACTTCAAATTGCGTTATTTTACCATTGAGCTTAGTTAGCTCTTTAAGTGCTGGTAATTGCTTTTGTAACTCATTTTTATTAAGCGATGGGCCAACAAATACTTTAGTTAATGTACCGTTTGGCGTTTTTACTGGCTTAGTAAAGGTTTTGAACCCTTTAGCTTGCAGCTTTGCTTGCAGCGCTTTTACGTTTGCGGCATGAGAAAAACTACCTAATTGAATGACATAAGCCATGCTGGTTAGGTTCTCATTGTTTTGGCGTGGCTTGATTGATTGTACCGGCGCAGCTGCTTGTGGTTGAGCTTTAGGTGCTATTACCGCCTCTACCACTTTAGCTTCTGATGTATTGTCACTTTGAGCAATGTTAGCTTGTTGTTCAAAAGCGATATCATCTGCTTGAATGTCTTCTATCTCATCTTGTTGCAACGAGTCTGCCCCGGCTACGTTTTCATCAATTTCTTGCTGCAGATCGATTGTTTTGAACTCAGAGCGTTCTGGAATCGCTTTAAAGCCTTCTTTATAGTGCACTTTTTCACCATCAAGTATGTTAGGTATAAACACAATTGCTGCTATTACCACGATACTTGTTCCGACTAAGCGATTTATAAAACTTGAGTTCACCGATATTCTCTCTATTTTTTAAAGTAATCAATAGCGCCAGCAACGGTAAAAAATGAACCAAAAACAATCAAAACTGTGTCGTTTTGTTGTGTTGGCAAAATTACATCGAGTGCTGCTGCTACGCTATTATAACTATGCTTAATATCATTATGCGGTATGCTTTGTAGCGCATTTTGTAAGTTGCTAGCGCTATCACCACGAGGGCCATTTAAACTCGCTAACGACCATTGTTCAACTAAATGGCTTACTTCTTTAAGCACACCTGCTTTATCTTTATCGGCAAGCATAGCGACTAATGCATGAATTTTAAAGCCTTTATCTTTGTAGCTTAGTAATTTACTTGCTAAATATCGAGCCGATTCAGGATTATGCGCTACATCGGTATATACCAAGGGTTGGTCGCTTAACTGCTCAAAACGCCCTTCCACAACCAGGTTTGCTAAACAGGCTTTGATCACCGACTCACTCGGGAGTAAATTTAACACACTTAGCGTGGTTAACGCTGTTGCTGCATTTTGACTAGGAATTGCTGGTTTAGCTAATTCAAGGTTGTACTGTTGATATTGCCAGCTAAAGGTATCTGCGTGTTCTTTAAATATAAAATCACTCCCTGATAAAACCATCTTGGCATTTATTTCATCGCCATAATCAGTCATGGTATGGGGAATATTTAAATCGCCAATAATAGCCGGCGTATTTTCACGAAAAATACCCGCTTTGTCATAAGCAACGAGTTCGCGCGTATCACCTAAGTATTCTTTGTGATCTAAATCGATAGTGGTAATAACACTCGCAAAAGGCGTAACAATATTAGTGGCGTCATAACGCCCGCCTAAACCTACCTCTAAGAGTACGTAGTCAACCTCACAGCGCTTAAAAATTGCCAGCGCAGCCAAGGTGCCATATTCAAAATAAGTGAGTGCGGTATCTTTGCGCCCTTGTTCTAGTAAATGAAAGGCATCAACATGATACTGGTCGCTAAGCTCTTGCCCATTTACCCGTACACGTTCGTTATAGTGCGTTAAATGTGGTGAAGCATACGTACCTACGCTCAGGCCTTGCGCTAAAAGTAACGACTCTAGGCAGCGTGCTGTGGTGCCTTTACCATTGGTACCGGCAATCAAAATAATTTTACTTGAGGTGTTTAATAGCCCAATGTTATTAGCAACACTGGCAACGCGTTCTAGCCCCATTGCAATATTTGCAGGGTGAACACTTTCTAAATAAAAAAGCCAATCATCAAGGCTTGATGATTGGCTAGGAATTGTTTTTGTCATAGCGTTAGATCAATAAAGCTTAAATTTACGCTACTCTATGCTCTTGCTCAGTAGAAGGCAAGTTCATAAACTTAGCCAAAATGCGTGCCAATGTATCGCGCATTTCACGACGGTCAATAATCATGTCTATTGCACCGTGTTCAAGCAAGAATTCACTGCGCTGAAAACCTTCAGGGAGTGTTTCACGCACTGTCTGCTCAATAACACGCGGCCCTGCAAAACCAATTAATGCTTTTGGCTCGCCTACGTTAATGTCGCCCAACATAGCAAGCGATGCAGAAACACCGCCCATTGTTGGATCAGTCATAACTGAAATAAATGGTAAGCCTTTTTCTGTCATTTTAGCAAGCGCGGCACTGGTTTTAGCCATTTGCATTAATGAAATAAGTGCTTCTTGCATACGTGCGCCGCCAGAAGCCGAAAAACAAATAAGTGGCATATTATGCTCTAAGCATTGATCAACAGCGTCAACAAAACGAGCACCTACTACCGATGCCATTGAACCGCCCATAAATGAGAATTCAAATGCTACAGCAGCCACAGGAATACCTTTTAAATGTCCCTTCATTGCCACAAGCGCGTCTTTTTCACCACTTGATTTTTGCGCCGCTGTAATACGGTCAGAGTATTTTTTTGAGTCTCTAAATTTAAGCACATCTTTAGGTTCGTGCTGTGTACCAAGTTCTACACGGTCACCTTCATCTAAAAAATACTCAAGGCGCTTACGCCCACTAATACGCATATGATGATCGCACTTAGGACATACATTCAATGCTTTTTCTAATTCGGCTTTATACAAAATAGAATCACACGATGTACACTTAGCCCAAACACCTTCTGGAATTTCTTTACGACCTGATGCTTTTGTCGTTTTAGGTAAGATTTTTTCTAGCCAACTCATTTGCAACTCTCTTAATGCTGTTCTGTGTCGCGAGCTTGCATGCTTATCATGCAAACAAATTTTCTCAATTAAAACATGAATTACACTAACACGGTATCAAAAACTGGTCTTAGTAGTTGCCAGCGCTTAGATTAAACAGTTAAAAACCACCTAATTAAATACTAATATCTGGTAAAAACAAAGGTCCTAATGGCGTTTTAGGTATGTTAAATTGTTCAGGATAATCAACATCTACCAGGTATAAACCGGCAGCTTTAGCGGTTGCACTTGCCTTTGCTCGCTCTTTTAAATCTAGCAATTCTTTTAGCCAAACAGGTTGTTGTTTATGTAAGCCTATATCCATTAAACAACCCGTTATATTACGTACCATATGATGTAAAAAAGCATTGGCTTTAATATCTATAATAACGTAAGTGCCTTGGCGCTGTACCGATAAATGCTGAATTGTTCTAATAGCAGTATTTGCTTGGCAGTGAATAGCGCGGAACGACGTAAAGTCGTATTTACCTATTAAATACTGACACGCTTCTTGCATTTTAGTTTCATCAAGCGTGTGATGAAAGTGCGTAACACCTTCGTTTAATACCGCACCACGAAGTGGGTTATTATAAATAACATAACGATAACGGCGTGCTGTAGCACTAAAACGAGCATGAAAATCATCAGCCACTGGCTGAGCAAAACGAATAGCAATATCTTTTGGCAACAATGTATTCATGCCTAAAGTAAATGCCACCATATCGCGTGGTGCATCTGTATCAAAGTGCACAACTTGCCCAGTACCATGCACACCGGCATCGGTACGCCCTGCGCATACAATTGCAACCGGATGATTACAAATACGCGATAACGCTGTTTCTACTTCTTGTTGTACGCTGTTTACGTGTGATTGTCGTTGCCAACCACTATAGCGTGCGCCGTTGTATTCAACTCCAAGTGCTACTCGCATAATTACTGCTTTACCTACTGTGCTAATGAACGGGGCATTTTATGCTATCTAGCGATGCAATAAAAGCAGCTGCGCTATAATCAAACCTATCCCGATTAAAAAAGCCCGTAATTAGTAAAATTACGGGCTTTAAATTTATGCTCTTTATTTTATTTAAGTTTAGCTTTTAAGCTAAGCGCTTCTTGTTGAACTTCTTCAGGGCCTTTATTAATAACGTCTTCGATAACCTTAAGCGCTGAGTCAAAATCATCTATTTCAATATAAGCGCGGGCTAAGTCTAATTTAGCAGAATAACCGCCACTTTCAGCATCAACATCTGTTGGGTTATCGCCGGCCAGTAATGAGTCAAAATCACCTAGCCCTACGTCCATATTCACATCATCGTAAGGTTCGTGCTCTGTATCTGCGTCGTCACTTTGCTCTAATAACGCATCAATATCTACAAACTCATCTTTGCTAGTTTGCTCAATAGTATTGCTGTTAACAGTTGGCTGTGGCACTAAAGCTGATTCATCAGTATCTATTTCATCACTGAGTAAGTTATTAAAATCAACGTCAAACTCACTACTGTCTGCAATATCCAGCTCATCGGCATCGGCTAATTCATTTAGTAATGCATCAAAGTCGGTCTGAGTTAAATCGGCCATAAACTCGTCATCAAGCTCATCATCCGATGCAACTTCACCGTTATGCGGTAACTCTGTTGGCATTAATGCCGCTTCACGGTCTACATTTGTTTGCTCATCAATTAACTTCTCATCTAACTCTTCATTTAATTGCTCAATTTGAATATCGTCTACTTCGTTAAGCAAATCATCACTAACGTCATCATTTAATTGCTGCTCAGACGAATTACTTGTATCAACCTCTGGTGGTGAGGTTATTGCTAATAATTCATCTTCATTTTGTTGTTCACTATCGAGCTCTGTAAAATCATTTTCAATTAATAGTTCATCGTCAAAGTCATCATTTAAACTATCTAAATTACCACCGGCTAGTAGCGAGTTTGCAAGATCTTGTTCAGCTTGACTCGAGGCCATACCTTTAGCATCACCATCTAGGTTATCGCCTTGCAGCTCTTGCGGAGTAAACGCTTGCTGTTCATCTGCTGTTAGTATTGCATCGTCATTCAGATCTAGCTCAGGGTATTCGTCTACATCAAGCTCTTCGCTTGGCGCTGCTACATCAGGCACTGACTCATCTGCTAATAATTCAGATTCATCATTTTCAATACCTAGAGGGTCGTCACCTAATTCGGCTTCTGTTACATCATTAAAATCATCAACCGACCACTGAGGGGGTTCTACATACTCTTCATCATCGGATGCTTGTTGTAGCTCATTTAAAAGCTCATCAACACTTTTTAAATTATCGTCATTATATTCTTCAAGCGCATCTTCAGGATCGAGTAACGTCTGCGATGTATCTGAGTAATCCTCTATAATTGAGTCGCCAAAATCGTCTTGCTCTTCTACTGCAAGCTCTGGTTCTGACTCAAGTGCTGACTCTGTATTTTCACTTAATGAAGAGTCAACAGATTCAGCGTCGTCACTATTTAACTCTTGCTGCGCTTTTTCTAAATCCTCTACTGATTCAGCAAGGGCTGTATCTATTTGTGCATCATGTTCATCAAGATCGTCGTCTAAGTTATCGATTAAGCTGTCGATATCGTCAATTTCATCTAAGTCAAAGTCGTCGGTTTCTTCTACTAACTCAGCTGTATTATTTTGCTCTTCAAGCGCTGCTTCAGGCTGCTCTTCCTCGCTTTGTTCACTAACTTCGTCGATTAAGCTGTCGATGTCGTCAATATCATCTAAGTCAAAGTCGTCGGTTTCTTCTACTAACTCAGCTGTATTATTTTGCTCCTCAAGCGCTATTTCTGGCTGTTTTTCATCGCCCTGCTCACTTTGTTCACTAACTTCATCGATTAAGCTGTCGATATCGTCAATATCATCTAAGTCGAAGTCATCGGCTTCTTCTACTAACTCAGCTGTATTATTTTGCTCTTCAAGCGGTGTTTCAGGCTGCTCTTCCTCGCCTTGTTCACTAACCTCGTCGATTAAGCTATCGATGTCATCTAAATCAAAGTCGTCATTCTCTTCTACGAGCTCTGTAGCGCTGCTTTGCTCTTCCAGCAGATCATCGCCCTGAACGTTTGCTTCATCGATTAAGCTATCGATATCATCTAAATCAAAGTCGTCGTTTTCTTCACCTAGCTCTGTAGCGCTGCTTTGTTCTTCAAGCAGATCATCGCCCTGAACGTTTGCTTCGTCAATTAAGCTGTCGATATCATCTAAATCAAAGTCGTCGTTTTCTTCAACTAGCTCTGTAGCGCTGTTTTGCTCTTCAAGCAGATCATCGCCCTGTTCGCTTGCTTCATCGATTAAGCTGTCGATATCATCTAAATCAAAGTCGTCGTTTTCTTCAACTAGCTCTGTAGCGCTGCTTTGCTTTTCAGGCAGATCATCGTCCTGCTCACTTACTTCATCGATTAAGCTGTCGATATCATCTAAGTCAAAGTCGTCGTTTTCCTCTACCAACTCTTCTGTATTGCTTGGTATTGATGATTGCTCTGATTCTAATAAATCATCAATATCAAAATCGTCATCTTCACTTGCTAACTCTTCACTAAAGGCAGATATTTCATCGTGAGAATCCCCACTCTCTGGTGCTACTTTGTCGCTATCACTCGATTCAATTTCTGGTAAGCTATCGTCTTCATCAAATAAGCTATCTAAATCATCAGCACTTAAAATATCATCACTGTTTTGTGATGTGTTTAAGTCTAAATCAATAGTGTCCTCTAAGCTGTCATCTACAGGCTCATCAAAGCCTTGCTGCATAAAAATATCGAGCTCATCATCGTCTTGGCCGTCTTCATCATCAAAAATGATGTCATCGCTCAGTAAGCTTTCTAACTCATCTTGATCTAATAAATTGCTATCGTCTAATGAGTCGTCAAACGCTACATCGTCATCTAACAGCGCGTCATCCGAAATACCGTCATCTAATTGAACACTTAAATCATCCAACGGATCAGGAATAATAGGATCGTCGTGGCTAGCTGCACTTACAACATCATCGCTGTCATCACTGCTATAAACGGGAGTTTGCGGTAAAAACTCTTCATCTTCTTGGTTATTTTGTTCTGTGTTATTTGCGCGTTTACGTAACAACATTACAACGGCAAAAATAATTAATAATGCAGGTATAGTCATTAACAAAATTAAAACCAGCGGATTAGATAGCAAGGCTCCTAAGTCAAATTCGGCATCTTGTTTGGCGTCTTTGATTTTTTGTTGCGCTATTATTTCATTTTGTTTAACTATTAATTCTTTAAGTTGCAGCTGTATTTCGCTGTCTTGCCCTAGTTGCTCGCGTAAGTTTTTTAGCTCTTGTGAAATACCTGTGAGTTGTTTTTTAAGCTTGTTATTCTCTACTAATATTTCTTCAACATTGTTTACCGAACTTTTAAATTGCTGTTGCAGCTCAACTAATCTATTACTTTGATCCGTTTTTATGTCATTTAATTCTTTTTGTAATTCTTTTTTAGCTTCGTCTACGTCAACTTTACGCGCTTGCGTTACTTTGGTTTGAGCTGTATTAATTTCGCTTTGCGTTAGCGTGCCGTTTTTCTTTTTTTCCCATAACTTGTCGTCTTGTTCAGAGCGCTGTCTTGCTAGCTCAGAGCTAACACTTTTAATTTCAGCTAAGGTGGGTATGTTTAAATAGGCACCACTTTGCATGTGGTTAAGGTTTTGTTCTAAAAATGAATTTGGATTTTTGTTATACAAGGCCTGCATAACTTGATAAATGCTTACAGAGTTATCAGGACGAACTTTAACAGCAATACGCCAGAGTGTATCGGTCGGTTTTATTGGCCCTATTGCTCGTCCTTGCACACCATAGTCAACGCCTTTAGGCCCCTTTAGTTGGGTACTGTCTTGAGAGTAAACAGAAGTGACTATCAATGCAGACGCCAATATAATAAGTGAAGCTAAACCGCGCATGCTGATCCTTTAATGTTTAAATGTTAACGTAGCGCCACAAAGTGGGCGCATAAACATTGATTATTCTTGCCGTTATCAACCAAATGGCTGACTCACATTTTTTATTACAATCTATTTTTATTGCAAGCTCTATTCCAGTTACAAACTATAAACCAGTTAGCCACTAATATCCATCGCAACACTTTGAAAATAAATACCTTAAATTTATAATTAAAAGTATTTAAATCTGTTACATCAACATCTTTATACGCTTTTAAATTATATGCGGCAATTAATTGACAGCCATATAAACAAAAAGCGGCAAACAAATAATGTTTACCGCTTTTTTTTGCTTTAAAGCTATAAGTAATTACATGTAGTTAGCAATAAGCTCTTCTGCAATTTGTATGCTATTTGTTGCTGCACCTTTGCGGGTATTATCGCTTACAACCCACATATTTAAACCATGTGGATGTGAAATATCGGCGCGTAAACGACCAATATAAACTGTGTCATTACCGCTGGCATCAGATACCGCTGTTGGGTAATCGCCCGCATCATCAATAAGCTCAACACCTGGCGCGTCGTTTAATAACTGTTTTACGTGTTCAAGGTCATATGGCATACGTGTTTCTATATTGATTGACTCTGAATGACCAAAAAACACCGGTACTCTTACACACGTTGGGTTTACTGCAATGGTAGTATCGCCTAATATTTTATGCGTTTCGTTAACCATTTTCATTTCTTCACGGGTGTAGCCGTTATCTTCAAATGCATCTATTTGTGGGATCACGTTAAACGCAATTTGCTTAGGAAATATATCGCTGTCAACTGGGCGGGCATTCATTAAGTTAGCGGTTTGCTTTGCTAACTCATCAACCGCTTTTTTACCTGCGCCCGACACTGCTTGATATGTTGATACATTAATACGGTCAATTCCGTAAGCATCGTATATTGGTTTTAGTGCCAACATCATCTGAATAGTTGAACAGTTAGGGTTGGCAATTATGTTACGGTTTCTAAAATCGGCTAAGCTTGCTGCGTTAACTTCTGGTACGATTAGAGGGACTTCAAAATCATTTCTAAAAAATGATGTATTGTCGATTACTACACAACCAGCATCTGCAGCAATTGGCGCGTACTGCTCTGACACACTACCACCAGCAGAGAAGAAGCCTATGTGCGCTTGGCTAAAGTCAAAGCCTTCAACATCTAGTACTTCAATGGTCTCACCACAAAACTTAATGTCTTCGCCTGCGCTGCGGCTGCTAGCAAGTAAAAAAAGTTGATCCACTGGAAATTTACGATCTGCTAATGTTTCAATGATTTGACGACCAACTAAACCTGTAGCACCAAGTACCACAACGTTATATTTTTGCGACATATTTATTCCTCTTTAAGCGATATTAAAACAACATCGCTAGTTAAATTAGTTTGCAACAGTAAACCCAAGCTGGGCTAAAGCGGCTAGCTGCGAGCTATCACCTTGTATTGTTAAAGTGCTAAATTCTCGTCTTACAGGGTAGTTTTTACGTAAACTATCAAAACCGTTATTCGCTAAATCACGCAGTAAAATACCGTCATCACGGCGTACGTCGTAAATTAAATGCACCAAACGCGCAATATCAGCTTCATTAAAACTTTGTCCTAATGTAGCTTGCGTAATTGCAGGCACGGGTAAAAATTCGTCGAGCGACTTTGTTGCTTCTATCCCTTTTAGTTCACAAAACTTTTGATACAATATTTGTGTACCACGGGCTTTCCCTTCAAGGGTGTGCCCTGCAATGTGAACGCTTGCATAGCGCACATGCTCTAGTAGCTCAGTTAAAATAGTGGGTTCGTTTTCCCATACATCAAGCACTAAATCTAAATCGGCACCCGCTTGCATCACTTCTAATAATGCTTGATTGTCAATCACATCACCACGGCTTGCATTAATTAACGTAAGCCCGGGTTTGAGCGCTTTTAATCTGGCTTTATCCATCATATGCAGCGTTTTATGCTCGCCACTTTTTATAAGCGGAACATGAAAAGTTACAATATCTGACTGCGCAAGTAATTGATCAAGTGCTACGTGCTCGTTTAATAAGCCTTGCGCATGTTTTATTGGATCACATAAAAGTACAGTTAAATTCAGCGCTTGTAATTTTTGCGCCAAACAACTGCCAATACTGCCTACGCCAACTATACCTATTGTTTGATTATTAAGTGGGCGGGCGTTTTCTTGGCTTAATGCATATAAACTGCTTATTACATACTCGGCTACCGCAATTGCGTTGCAGCCTGGCGCGCTACTAAAGGCAATATTTTTATCATTTAATAATTGCGTATCAATATGATCAACACCAATTGTTGCGGTGCCAACAAAGCTTAGTTTGTTAGCGTGTGCTAAAAGCTCATTATTAACCTGAGTGACTGAGCGAGTAAGCAGCACATCTACGTCTATTAGTTGATCGGCTGTTAATTGTCGCCCATCAAAACGCTCAACTTCACCAATGTCTGCAAAGTACTGCTCAACTAAAGGCATATTCTGATCGGCAAGAATTTTCATACAGAGTCCGTTTGGCAATTAAGGGTCGCTATTGTAACGAACAACCTAGGCTTTGCACAAACTAAAAAGCCGAGCAATGCTCGGCTTTGGGTATTTAGTAAGAAACTAATTAACCTTTATATTTACTCATAACTAAAGTGGCATTTGTACCACCAAAGCCAAAGCTGTTCGACATTACAGTATTTAACTCAACATCACGACGTTCAGTAACAATATCAAGGCCTGCAGCTTGCTCGTCTAATTCATCAATATTAATTGATGGTGCAACAAAGCCATGCTCTAGCATTAATAAAGAGAAAATAGCCTCGTGAACACCCGCCGCACCTAGGGCATGGCCTGTCATTGCTTTAGTTGCGCTGATCATTGGTGAATTACCACCAAATACGTCTTGAATAGCGCCAAGCTCTTTAACATCGCCCACTGGAGTAGATGTGCCATGCGTATTTAAATAATCAATACTTTCTACGTCTTGCATAGCTTGGCGCATACAGCGTGCAGCACCTTCGCCTGAAGGAGCAACCATGTCGTAACCATCAGACGTTGCACCATAGCCAACAATTTCTGCGTAAATATGTGCGCCACGAGCAAGAGCATGTTCAAGCTCTTCAACCACAACAATACCGCCACCACCAGATATAACAAAACCATCGCGGTTTGCATCGTACGTACGCGATGCTTTTTCTGGTGTTTCGTTGTACTTAGTAGAAAGTGCGCCCATAGCGTCAAATTCCATTGCTAAAGTCCAGTGCAGCTCCTCACCACCACCAGCAAAAACAACATCTTGCTTGCCAAGTTGAATTTGTTCTACTGCATTACCAATACAGTGCGCTGATGTAGCACATGCAGAACTAATAGAGTAGTTAACACCTTTAATTTTAAACGGTGTTGCTAAACATGCAGACGTGGTGCTTGCCATAGTACGTGGCACCATATAAGGACCTACACGCTTTACGCCTTTTTCGCGTAAAATATCAGCCGCTTCTACTTGCCATTTAGATGAACCACCACCAGAACCAACTATAATACCCGTACGCTCGTTCGACACTTGCTCGTCAGATAAACCTGAGTCTGCAATCGCTTGCGTCATTGAAATATAAGAATAGGCAGCAGCATCACCCATAAAACGCATTGCTTTGCGGTCAACATGTTCTTTAACGTCAATATCAATTTTGCCCGACACGTTGCTACGTAGCTTGTAATCGGCAAATTCTTGGTTAAACGCAATGCCACTACGGCCTGTTTTTAACGATTCTAATACTTCTTCTTTGTTGTTACCAATACTTGATACAACACCGATACCTGTAATTACGGCTCTTCTCATGGGTAATTCCCTTAGCTTAATACTTAATTGCGTTCTATTTTACGCGAATTTAATCACCTAAGTGGTCAGCTTTCTAGCGTACACTTGTACTCTGAACTGCTAGCTTATAAATAACGCCAGACTATTTCAAAGAAAACACGTAAAATAATTAAAAAATTTCATCTCTAAAATTAAATGGGTCATGATAAAAAACGCCAACATTCACTTTAACTACCAAGGCACACCTGTTGCCAATGACTTCGATGATATTTATTATTCTGACGATAATGGCTTAGCTGAATCTTATTATGTGTTTTATCAGCAAAACAATATAGATACACGGTTACAAAGTCATGACCAAGCACATTTTGTTATAGCCGAAACCGGTTTTGGCACTGGCCTTAACTTTTTAAATACATGCCAGCACTTTACTGACCACCTTGCACGCCAACAAGTTCAAAAGCAACTAAACTATGGTGTAAAGCGACTACACTTTATTGCCTTTGAAAAACACCCATTAAGTGTAAGCGACTTAAGCAAAATATTAACAGCATGGCCTGAACTTAATTTATTAAGTGAGCAACTTATCAGCCAGTATCCCATTAATTTAGCAGGCTGCCATCGACTTGAATTTAATAATGGGACAATCGTGCTCGATTTATATTTTGGTGATGCACTGGAATCGATTAAAACAATGAGCTATCCGCGCTCAGGTATAGTAGATGCTTGGTTTTTAGATGGTTTTGCACCGAGTAAAAACCCTGACATGTGGCAGCAAAGCCTGTTTAATGCCATGGTTAACATTTCAAAAGTAGGAGCCACCCTTGCTACCTTTACCGCTGCCGGCTTTGTTCGTCGTGGGTTAAGTGATGCAGGCTTTACCATGCAAAAAGTTAAAGGATTTGCGCACAAACGTAGCATGCTAATTGGCACATTAAAACACACTAACGATACGCAATCGGCGCCAAGTTATTTTAATCACGATGTAAGCCCGCTTAGTAATGTGGCGGTAATTGGTGGTGGTATTGCCAGCAGCTGTATTTTATACAGCCTAGCTAAGCGAGGTATTAGCAGCCAATTATTTTGCCAAGATGCTGCACCCGCTATGGGGGCATCGCACAACGTGCAAGGGGCGGTATACCCTCATTTACAAGCAAAAAACTCCCCACACAGCGAGTTATTTGCGCATAGCTTTTTATATGCCAAACGGCTTTATAAACAGTTACTCAATGATGGCTTTAGTTTTGATCATAGCTGGTGCGGCGTATTGCAGCATGCAGTAAAACAGCCACTCGTTGATCGCCATGAAAATTTAGCCCAGCAGCAATTATGGCCACAAACATTAATGCGTAACGTAACCGCAGAGCAAGGAGATACTATAGCCGGAGTTACTACTGGTTATTCTGGCGTATATTTTGAACAAGGTGGCTGGGTAAACCCACCACAACTAGTTAATGCTATGTTGAGCGCCGCCCATTGTTTGGCGCCTTATAAAAGTACTTTTAACTGCCATATAGAACAGTTAAAAAAAACCAGCAACGGCTGGCTACTTTTTAGTAACGGCAAACAGTTTGGCCCCTTTAGCGATGTAATTATATGTGCAGGTGAGCACAGCGATGCATTTGCACAAACTAAAGCACTACCAATCGTTGGTGTACGCGGGCAAGTATCGCATGTGCAGGCAAGTGAGCAGTCAACTAAACTAAAAACAGTGCTGTGCCATAAAGGCTATTTTACACCCGCTTATTTAGATCATCATTGCATGGGGGCAACGTTTGAAAAAAACACCAAAAGCCGACAAGTAACTGAGCAAGACAACCTTAGTAATCGCGAGCAATTACTCAACTTTTACGGCCACTGTAATTTTGCAACTAGCTTAGGCAATATAACCGCAGCAAAAGCCGCAGTGCGTTGTAGTTTTATTGATCACTTACCTATGGCAGGAGAGTGGGTAGAGCAAAGCGATTACCTAACTGCCTTTGCTAATTTACGTTTAGGTAAACGCTATCAGTACCAAGCCCTAAGTAAAAAACAACAAGGGCTACATATTTTCACCGGCTTTGGTGCACGTGCTTTATGCAGTGCGCCACTTTGCAGTGAACACTTAATTAGCAGTTTAAACAACGAGCCGCGCCCGCTCAGCGAGCGCGTAAGCCAAGCTATTCACCCTGCTCGTTTTATAGTGCGTGATTTAATTCGTAATAAAATTTAATCAGTTAGCTATACTTGAAAGGTATACCAACGAGTCACGATCTACTGTAAGCTGAAATAGCAAACAAATTTAGGAGTTAATGATGAGTAAAACCTTAATTATTGGCGCAAGCGGGCAAATTGGTAAAATGACTACCGAGTTATTACTCCAGCATGAGCATAATGTAATCGCTTTAGTGCGCAATAAAAATAAACTAAGTGATTTAAATAGCGTACATTTAACTATTATCGAACAAGATTTAGAAAGCGATTTTAGTGACGTAGTAAAAGACTGTGAGCAAGTTATATTTGTTGCTGGCTCAGGCGGCGGTACAGGTGCTGATAAAACCTTATTAATTGATCTGTGGGCTGCTACTAAGGCAATTAACTTTTCAAAAGAGCACGGTGTTAAACACTTTATTATGGTGAGCTCGTTAGGTGCTGACGATCCTGATGCAATTCAAAGTGATCTAAAACCTTACCTAGTAGCTAAACACATGGCAGACAGATACCTAATAAATAGCGGCCTTAGTTATACCATTGTACGACCGGGTGCATTAACCAACGAAGCTGCATCAATGCTTATTAGCACAACACGACCAAGCGATCGTTCAAATGCAAAAATAAGCCGAGAAAACGTTGCTCATGTTTTATTTAACATTGCGCAAAACCAATGTAATAGCAGTTGTATTTTTGAGCTTTTTGATGGCGACAGCCCTATTAAAGCTGCGGTAAAATAATCTGCTTATAGCAATATTTCACTTATGCCTTGCCAAGCCAATTGGCAAGCCATAAGTGTTAATATAACCTTAAAAATAGCTTTAAAACGTGCTGTAGGCATACGTTTAAGTAAATAAATACCTAACCAGGTGCCTAGCGCACCACTGGCAATCATACCTATCACCAATGGCAACCATTGCCAAAAGTTAAACCCAATAACAGTATAAACAAACGCCTTTAACACATGCTGTAGGGTCATAATGCTAGAAAACGTTGCAGTGAACTTTAATTTGTCATAATTATTAATATGCAAATAACTCGCTACTAGCGGTCCACTTGCGCCAACAAACATAGAAATAAATGCCGTTATTAAACCCGCAACTAAACGCCCCAGCTTTGAGTCGTTTTTAAATTTAGGCGTTTTACCCCACAATAAATAAACCACAAATACCGCAACCGCCAACTTCATACCATCTAACTGAATATCATTAACTACAGTGCTAGAAATGCCAGCGCCAACCAACCCACCAAGCGTAAAGTAAATAAACATACTTTTATCTATATGTTTAATGCTCAACACTAGTCTATTTGCATTCGATCCTAATTGTACTAAGCCATGCACTGGCACCACGACCGTCATTGGCATAATTGATGCCATAACAACTAATAACATCAGCCCGCCACCGGCACCAAACGCGGCAGATACAAACGATGTAAAACCTGCAAGTACAATAAGTAACAGCGCTATACAAGGAGTAACAAACTCTGTAGCCAATAAATCCATATTTATGCTCTAGGGTGAATAACACCTTATATTGAGGCTTATTTTAGTGATTTTGTATAACCATTAGGTATAACACGCATAGTTTAAATTGCGCTCACAAAATATAAGCATTGTGTAAAGCCACAGCACATTAAAGCTCAGCATTAAGTTTAAAATATGCTTACAACAATTAATTATAGATTCAATTTTAAAGTTAATAACCCGCTATAAATTAGCCCAAACACGTAACGAATAAAAATGAACTGTCCCTTTATCTATTCAACTTTTAACAATTACACCCAACTTTGTTTGTTGTAAAAAAAATACAACCACATTAAAACTAATGAATAAGAATTACTTTATGGCTGTGTTTGCTGCAAAATAGTATACAAACTTAAAATATGCATCTTGATCGGTAACCGGTATATGCTAAGCTCCTGCCCTCAAAATTAAACTTTGCCTGTTTTTTATTAATGATTTGCTAAGTTGCAAGGCACTGCTTTTGCTTATGGCGCTCTAAAGTTTTGAACTGCTAATCTGTTGATTACCTCTTCACGGTCAAACTTTGGTTCATGTGCAAACAAAAATATACCGTATTAAAAAGGTTAAATGCGCTTATGAATATTGAAATTTCTATTATAGAAACCTTGTTAGTTTCTTTGTTAATACTTTTTGCAGGCTATTATCTCAATAGCAAAATTGCTTTTCTTAAAGACAACAACATTCCTGAACCCGTTGTGGGTGGTATTGCCTTTTCTATTATTGCAGCCATTCTGCACGTTTACCTTGATATTAACTTTCAATTCGATATGACTTTTAAAACCCCATTAATGACCATGTTTTTTACCACTGTTGGTTTAGGTGCGAGTTTTAGCTTATTAATTAAAGGTGGCCCTAAAGTCGCGCTGTTTTTGGGCGTCGCAACAATTTATTTATTGGTACAAAATGCCTTAGGCATATCTATTGCGGTAGCAACCGGTATGGAGCCTTTAATGGGGTTAATTGGCGGCTCTGTAACACTCTCTGGTGGCCATGGTAGTGGTGCTACGTACGCTGATTTATTTATTAATGAATATGGTATGCAAAGCAGCGTATTTGAACTGGCAATGGCAGCCGCTACGCTTGGGCTTATTCTTGGTGGCTTAGTTGGCGGCCCTGTCAGCAGGCGCCTCATTAATAAATACAACTTAAAAGCAGACACTTCATACCATGAAGAGCGCGATGACACAGTTACCTTCGATCCAGATGATCACGACCTAGTAACACCGCGTAAAATGATGGAAACCTTGTTTGTTATATTATTATGTATGTACTTAGGCCGCATGGGCTACGACGCATTAAAAGCAATTGACGTTATTTTACCAGCATTTTTAATCCCATTATTATTTGGTGTTTTTATTACTAACCTTACTGAATTTTCTAAAATTTATAAGGTAAGCCGCGCCTGTATAGACTTATGGGGCACTATGGCGCTATCAATGTTTTTAGCCATGGCTTTAATGTCGTTAAAAATATGGGAACTGCTGAGTTTAGCCGGCCCAATGATATTTATGATATTGGTACAAGCCGTTATGCTAATGCTGTTTGCCTACTTTATTACTTTTAGAGTAATGGGTAAAAACTACAACGCCGCAATAATAGCGGGCGGTCATTGTGGTTTTGGTTTAGGCGCAACCCCTACCGCAGTAGCAAATATGGAATCTTTAGTATCTCGTTACGGCCCCTCACCACAGGCATTTTTAGTAGTACCTTTAGTCGGCGCATTCTTCATTGATATTACCAACGCACTCATTATACAGCTGTATTTAAGCTTTCCTTTTGTTAGCGGTTAATAGCCGCACTTAAGCTATTGTATTAAACATTAAGCCAGCCTTAGCGCTGGCTTAATGTTTACTTCGTATCTACTTACTGCTTTATCTCATCGCTAAGCAGCAACCTTACAAACGTATCAAATCTCAACTTACTTTCAATAATCTAAAGCAATACAAGTTTAGTATTATTTACTAAGGTAGATCCCCCCATAAAAGCCCTTCACAGCCTGCTACAGCGCTTTATAAGAAGTTATCTATCGTTGTGGTTAAACCTTGTTAAAATCTCTTACAAGCTATTGGTTTTTTGAGCATTAGGTATTAAGTTGCCAATAACCCGTTTTTTAGCGCCAATTCGCTTCACCAGCCCAGCTTCTTTTAAAACCTTAATCCGCCTTTAGATGGCGCTCAACGACGTTTCGCTAGCGACAACTAACTGTGCGTTTGTAATATGAGGATCGTTGCTAATAAGGTTGATTATTAATTTATCTACATCAGACAGTTTTAAACTCTCAGTTACTCCCCTCATTTAAACCTTCATTTTTTAAAAGCTTAGCTTCGGTTACTGCATCAAAAATCAACACTCAATGAAGTGCGCTACCGGCTTGGTGGGTACTTTGGCGAATAGCTTAATGGGTCTGTGATCTTAATTAACCTTTAGCCATAAAAAAACCCGCAAGCTTGATTTCTCAAGCATTGCGGGTTTTTTAGGGTTTTTAGACAAACGAATCTAAAAACCGATATTGGTGGAGCTGGGGGGATTTGAACCCCCGTCCGAAAAGCCTCGACCGTCGGTACTACATGCTTAGTATTGTCATTTAATTAACCTTTAAGTCCCGGACAAACACGGTAAATAAAGGCGAGGCCGCTTAGTTTTAACGCTTCAACCCCGGCCAGGGTTTCCATCGCGATCAGGTGTTAGGGTGACACTCCAAAATCTAGTCCACAAGAATACATAGAAGGAGCGCTAGCTGGCCTAAGCCGCTAGAGAGTAGTTATCGTCGTTTGCGATTACTTTAGGTTGCGGCTGTTTAACGAGGCAAACCGCACCTCGACATGCACCTTGGGCTTCTTGAATTCCGTCGAATCCTAATCAGCCCCTGAATTAGTAACTCATTCAGAGCGTACGGCTAGTATAACCGAGTAACATGCTGATACTCAAGGGCCTTCGACGCTTTATTTTATTTACTAAGCACTATTGTGCATTAAACAGGCAAAGCTATGCAAACAACCCGAGTAAGCAATAACATTTACTTAACACTCTCTCTGCTTTGTGCTCAAATACGAGATTAAAATTTATTTAATAACAAATTTTGATCTTTATATAAAAAATAAAATAATAACAGGCATATTACGTAGGGAATTTATAAATGTCGGTTTTCTCATTTAATCAACAAACAGGGTACTTGTCTTTATTAAAGCATCCTATAGACAGTGGTTTTATAGCAACAACAACACAGTTAATAACATTGATAGAGCAATCTCAGTATTGTGACTTTGAGATTATAGCTGTCAATATTAGTAAGCTATTTGCGCAAAGTAAAAATTATCAAAGCGAATCGTTAATTGTTGCACACGCAATTAATGCCGCTATTACTATTAATATTGATGACAAAAATATGGTAGCCGAAGCAACGATTAAAACGGCAAAAGGTGGTGTATTGCTATCAATGCAAGACGCACAAAAAGCACTTTTTGATGCTGGTATTAGTAAGGGCATAAGCCCACAAGCCTTAGATAACTTTTTAGGACAGCAATTTGAGCACCCAGCAGGAAGCGAATATTCTGCAATTATTGCGCATGGCCGTAACCCTAAAAAAGGCCTTGACGCCAAATTTGTACGTTTGTGTTCAACCGCACAAGATCGCGTACTTAGCCCGCAAGCTAAGGAAGGCGGTAAAGTTGATATGAAAAATTTAGGGGCAATTATTACGGTAAAACCAGGCACGCCACTTATGCAGCGAGTTGCGGCTACTTTAGGTGAAGATGGTTATACTGTATTTGGCGATATTATTTTAGCAAAGCCCGGAAAAGAGCATCAATTGCAGCCCTTTGAGGGAACCAAAATAGATCCTAATAACCCAAATATATTAATAGCTGATTGCAAAGGCGTACCTGTTGCCCTCCCCCGTGGAATGCGTGTGGATGACGTGTTATGTTTTGATAACGTAGATGTAAGCACCGGCCATATTAACTTTACCGGTAGCGTAATTATTAGTGGTGATATTAAAGATGGTATGCATGTTAAAGCGAATGGCGACATTACTGTTTTAGGCTTTGTAGAATCAGGAACAATACACAGTAAAGGTGCAGTAACCATTATGCTAGGTGCCATTGGCCGAAAGCGCGAAGTTGATGAAGCATTTAGTTGCCACATAATTGCTCAGCGGACTATTTGCGTTGGATATGCGCAGTATTGCCACATAGAAACAGCGCAAGATCTCTTTATTGAACGCCAGGCTTTACATTGTGATTTACGCGCTAAGCGATTAATTAGAGTAGGAAAAGCGAACAATCCGCGCGGTAAAATAATTGGCGGTAATATATTAGATGCACTGCGTCTTGAAACTGGTGAGCTGGGTGCGCCCGCAGGAACTAAAACCAAGGTGTTTTTAGCACAACATTGGTTTGAACTGAGAGAAAAGCAAACTGAAATTTTTGACTTTGAAAAGCTGCTTGCTGATAAATCTGCTGTGCTAAAAAATGCGCGAATTAAGGCCAACAAAATCCCAGCGCCGGCACAACGTCAACTATATTTAGATAAAATAAAACTTAACGAGCAGCATATACAAACACGTACTGCCCAGTTACAACGTCAAAAACAGCTTATTAAGCATAAAATAATGCAACTATTGGCCACCAGCCACTTAAAAGTTAACGATTTAATGCATCCGGGTGTGGAGCTTAAAATAGCAAAAGACACTAAGCAGTTTTCGCGTATTTATCCGCCCCATTTAGTCAAACTAAGCGAAGGTAAAATTACTCAGACGTTTTAGCATCATCGCTGTCAATATCATCTACTTGTAACTCAGTATCGGTGTTTTCTAATGGCGCTAGTGGCCAACCGCCTAGTTGTTGCCAGCGATTCACTATTAAACAATAAAGCTCAGCGGTACGCTCTGTATCGTAAAGTGCTGAGTGTGCTTGGCTATTATCAAATTCAATACCCGCTGCTCTACATGCTTTGGCAAGTACAGTTTGCCCTAAAGCAAGCCCTGCTAACGATGTAGTATCAAAACTTACAAATGGATGGAACGGCGTGCGCTTTATATTATTGCGCTCTATTGCTGCATTTAAAAAACCATGATCGAATGCTGCATTATGCGCAACCACAACTGAACGTTGGCAGCCGGCTGCTTTTTGCGCTTTGCGCACAACTTTGCAAATTTCTTTAATTGCATGCTCTTCAGGCACGGCACCGCGCAGTGCTGAAAATGGATCAATACCATTGAACTCAATGGCCGCTTGTTCAATGTTAGCGTCTGCAAACGGTTCTACATGAAAGTGCACCGTGTGATCTATGCTAAGCAATCCTTCGTCATCCATTTTTAAAACAGATACTGCAATTTCTAATAAAGCGTCGGTATCTTTATTAAACCCGCCAGTTTCAACATCAATTACCACTGGAAAAAAGCCGCGAAAGCGTTTTGCGAAAAGTGTTTGCTCAGTATTTGCCATAGTCTTCTTGGTTTGTAGGTGTAAGCCATCTATTATGTCAAAATTGAGGGCCTTTCGGCTAGGGGAT
The DNA here is from genome assembly GCF_040308685.1 of Pseudoalteromonas sp. 20-MNA-CIBAN-0454. Taxonomy (NCBI): domain Bacteria; kingdom Pseudomonadati; phylum Pseudomonadota; class Gammaproteobacteria; order Alteromonadales; family Pseudoalteromonadaceae; genus Pseudoalteromonas; species Pseudoalteromonas sp. 20-MNA-CIBAN-0454. The sequence continues at coordinate 100,740 of NZ_JBEOOB010000006.1, forward strand.
TTATTGATTAATTACAGCTAAAACTATAGGCATGCAATTTGCTTTACAGTTAGAGCTTACTCAGTATTGTTTACTATTAAGTGCTATTACACGGTATTTTGCCAAATTATTGGCAATACTGATTTACTGGAGAATTCCCGATGAAGTTTAAGTTGTTATTTATTAGCCTTGGTATTACCAGCGCACTTTGCAGCTATAGCAGCTATGGTGCTATGCGCCAATACATTGCCGATCAAGACAACTCTAATTGGCAAGTAGTTAAAACCACTCGTTTACAATGCCAGTTAAATCATGAAGTTCCATATTATGGCGAAGCCATATTTAATGTTAATGCAAGTAAAAACAAAGATCTTACTTTTAATTTAGATATGGTTGTTCGCCCTGATAATTACGCTATTGCGGGCTTAAAAGCAGTGCCACCAGCATGGCGTGCCGGTACGCCAGTTCGCGATATAGCTGACATGAAGTTACTTAAAAAGTTTGACGGCGAACTGGGTAATAAAACCGCATGGGAAATGCTCACCGAACTTGAAAAAGGTAATCAGCCTACTTTTTATTATCAAGACTGGCAAAATAGTGCCGATAAAATTGCCGTAGGCATGTCGGGGGTTAATTTTAAACAAGCCTATTGGGCCTTTTTACAATGCCGCGATGAATTACTGCCATATAGCTTTGAAGATATTTCGTTTACGGTAATGAACTATCAGTCTAACAGCAGTAAATTAACTAAATCTTCGCAGCAACGTTTAGATAAAATTGCTGAATACTTAAAAAATGATCCAAGTATTGAGTCAATTAATATAGCGTCTTATACCGATAGCTATGGCGGTCGATGGAATAACCTAGACCTTTCTAAAACACGCGCTAAAGCAATTAAAGATTATATGATTAGTTTAGGTGTTGATGAAACTAAAGTGCATACCGATGGGTTAGGTGAAAAACGTTTTGTAGACACTAACGATACTATTTTAGGGCGCAACAAAAACCGTAGATTAGTAATTCAAATAGCGAAAATATGATGCTTTAACATCATATTTTTTGCTTATTTCGATTAACTATTTGCTCGCCAAACTGAAACACACCTAAGCTTAGTAAAATAATAACCGCACCACTAATAAGCTCCTTGCTAAGCGGTTCATTATTAAGCCATGCGCCAAGCCCTAATGCAAAACTTGGGGTAATAAGCGTGGTAAGTGCAACAGTACTGGCATTTAAGTTTTGTAATACATGAAAATACGCCAGCGCTCCTAACAATGAGCCAAATACTCCTAAATAACCAATAGCCCATATTGATTTAGCACTCCAATTTTGTATATTTAATTCACCGTCTAGCAGCAACCAAGCAATAAAAAATAAAGGTGTTACAAACACCAGAGCACCAAATGTAGTTGCCATAGGATGAATAGCAATTTTAACCCGCTTGATCATCACTCCACTTAAACTAAAAAAACACACCGCTATAAACACATATAACAAACCAAGCCCCTGAGTTTGCGAGTGCTTAATTTGGTTATAGCTGACAAAATATAATCCGATTAGGGCACATGTCAGTGCGATTAGCTTAATTGCACTAAACTTAGGCTCGTTAAGGAGTTGCTGGGCAAGTAAGCCCGATAAAATAGGCGCTAAGCCAAACATTAATGAAATAATGCCTGAGGGCACTGTTTTAGCCGCCATATAACTAAGTAACATGCCACCAAAAATACCTATGCTAGAGTAAAAATAAAGTAAGCAGGCATTTTTATTCCACGGCACCCTAATACGCGTAATAGCTATAATTACAGCACCTAAAGTAAGCCCTACCAACATACGTAATAAAACCGCTAATGTTGGCGATACTGTATCGCTGCTCCACACTATACCTAATGGTGTGGTTGACCATATAAGAACCATTATAAAGTACGATACTTTAATTGGCACATGCCGCTCCTTAGCCATTAACAATAAAACTCAAAAAACTTCAAATAAACTATACGCTTAAAGCACTTTTTTAATAGTTAATATTAATAAAAGATGCATTTAAATTACAGTTGTAAATAGATAATTACACTTTATTTTATTTCTTTTATAACAAAACTATTTAAGTTTTGGTTAACTAGTTATATCTTGCGTACCTCTCAAGATTGATCAGGATCATTAAGTGCTTAAAAATAAAACAATAGGTAGCATGTTAATTGTTGCAGGTACTACCATAGGTGCAGGTATGCTGGCCTTACCAATTGCATCAGCCGGACTAGGGTTTAGTATTGCGCTGACATTAATTGTCGGTTGTTGGTTATTAATGACCTACACTGCACTGCTAATGCTTGAGCTCCATCAATATGCTCCTCGCGATGCGACGCTAAATACCTTAGCTAAACTTTGGCTTGGCAAACGTGGGCAATATGTAGCTAACTTTTCGGTGATATTTTTATTTTACGCTTTGTGTGCAGCTTATATTGCTGGTGGTGGCGCACAACTTCAAGATCGCATAAACACGGGGTTTAACGTGAGTATTGCACCGCAACTGGCCTCTGTTTTACTGGCGGTTTTAATTGCTGGTGTCGTAACTCTGGGTACCAGTAAGGTCGATAAATTTAATAGAGTGCTGTTTTCAATAAAAATTGTGGTACTTGCCAGCCTGTTTTATATGTTAACGCCTTATGTACATGGCCAACATTTACTTGAAATGCCAGTAGAGCAAGGCTTAATACTCTCGGCTATTCCGGTGGTATTTACCTCATTTGGTTTTCATGGCTCTATTCCTTCAATTGTTAAATACGTAGGATTAGAAATAAAAACACTGCGTAAAGTAATGATAGCGGGTGCAACGCTACCGTTAGGTATTTATATTTTTTGGCAAATATTAAGCCAGGGTATTATGAATCAAAATGATTTGCTCAATAGCCAAGGTTTAAGTGGCTTTGTACAAAGCATGGCGAGCATAGCGCACAACCCAAACGTTGCCACTGCCGTTAAGTTATTTGCTGATCTTGCATTAGCCACTTCATTTTTGGGTGTAAGTTTAGGCTTGTTTGACTTTTTTGCCGACACTTTCAAAAAAGCAGATACAAAAGCGGATCGAATTAAAACGGCATTAATTACCTTTATACCTCCTCTTGGTTTTGCCATATTTTATCCGCAAGGGTTTATTATGGCGCTTGGCTACGCAGCGATTGCCTTAGTGATTTTGGCCGTTTTTTTACCTGTAGCTATGGTTTATAAGCAACGTAAAAGTACACAGAACACAGGTTATAAAGTACGCAGCGGTAATATTGGCTTAGCCATTGCAGCATTATGCGGTTTAACTATTATTAGTGCCCAAGGCCTACAAATGGCCGGATTAATACCCGCAATAGGCTAATTCTAATAACTCCCGAGCTCAATGCTCGGGGCTCAATAAACCGTAGTTACACCCAAGTATTGAGCCAATTTAAACAGCTTAGGGCAATCACTTTTATCCATTAATTTAAAATTTAATCGTTTTGTTACGGGTATGTTCATTTTAGTTACTTATAATGGTGTTAAATATTATTTTATATCGATGGAAAAATTACACATGAATAAATTAGCAGGTTTAGCATTATTAGGTACTTTACTTACATTAACCGCGTGTGAAGATGCCAAAGAGATCAAAGAAGACGCCAAAGACACCGGTGCTCAAGTACAGCAAGAGCTAGATAAAGCGTGGACTAAAGTAAAAGAAACTACTCACGAAATTAAACATGACGAGTCGCTTAATCAGTTATTACAGCAAAGTAAAGCAATGGGTTTAGATATGTACGATGACGGCAAAGAAGTTGCTGTTGATGCGTGGATAAAAAGTAAAGAAACGGCAGGCGAGCTAACCGAAAAAACCAAACAAAAAGCACGTGAAATTGCCGAAGAAATTGAGCAAGCACGTAAAGATCTTAACAAAGATTAATTTTGCCCTACTAATATTAAAAAAGGTAAGCCGCGGCTTACCTTTTTTGTTTAAATGCGTTAGCTAAATTAGTTTACAGCTCGAAGTCTTTTTTGAACTTTAAACCAAATTCACTGCGGTCATTACTGCGCATAACGCCAACAAAACCAGTTTGTTGTAGGCGTCCTACATCGTACACTTCGTTTAATACGTTTTCACCATATAGCGTTACTTCCATATCGCCGTACGGGTTAGTGTAAGAAATATTAAAGCCAACTAACTCACGAGAATCAATTGTTTCGCTATAGTTAAATACTGACTGACCTTGCATTTCACTGCGGTACGAGTAGTTTGCATTAAAAGCCAGAGTGCCACCGTTATTTAAATCCATAAAATATGAAGGCGCAATCATCACAGTCCAGCGTGGTGTTAATGCAGGCGAATCGCCTTTACCAATTCCTTGTACGCCTGCTGCTACTTCACTAATTTCTGAATCTAAGTAACCCACTGCACTGCGAATAGTAAAGTCGTCAGTAATAGCTACTGTTGTTTCAAGCTCAATACCTTGCGCTTTTGATTGACCAGCATTTTCAACGATAGTTACAAAACCACCGCCCGAAGTAGGGTCTGAAAATGGCAGCGCTAAATCTGTGTAGTCAGTTACAAATACAGCCAACATCATAGATACATTTTCGTGTACTTGGCCTTTTAAGCCAATTTCGTAGTTAATTGCTTTTGTTTCATCAAATGATGAAAACTGATCAGGCCCGCCAAATGGACGCGGTGGAAAGCCACCTGTTTGGTAACCTTTTTGAACTTGACCATACACATTCATATTATTACTAAGCTGGTACGAAGCATTTATATCCCACGTCACAGCATCAAAGTCTGCAGATACATATTTACGTTCGGCAAAAGATGGAAAAATTGCATTCGCTTCTTTTTTATCTTTTGAATAGCGCAGGCCACCACCAACGCTTAAGTCGTCGGTTAAATCGTAGCCGGCATTAAAGTAAGCAGCATAAGAGTTGGTTTCTTGATTTATTTCGAAGAAGCCAAAACTGTCAGGCGTATTGTATGGGCTAAATACAAAGTCTTCTGAACGGGTAAAGCCATCTTCATTAAAGAAGTATAAGCCAGATACAAAGTCCATGTTGTCAAACGTTGCGTTTAACTGAACTTCAAATGAGTATTGATCAGCACCACCTTGCTCTGGAAACTCAGATAAATTAAGCGCTGATGCATCATCATCTAAACCACCTTCATACTCAGAGGTACGGTAGCTTGAGATAAACTTACTTGTATAAGTGTCGTTAATTGCCCAATCAGCAGCAAATGAAGTTCCCCAACCTGAGTAAGAAGTTGATTCAATACCCGCAACGGTTGTGCCTAAATCATCTGGATTTGCCGGAATTAAATCTGGTGTTAATAATGGGAAATCGCCATTGTTCTGATCATTTGGATCAAGTGGTGCGGTAAGCTCAATTGTATAAGGCGATTGGCCCGATTCGTTATCAACGCCATCTAAAGAAAAAGTAAATGCAAGGTCGCTAGTTGCTTGGTATTTAAATGCAACACGGCCACTAAACTCTTGCTCTTCACCAATTTCCTTTTCTGGGTTAGCTAAATTAACTGCTGTACCCACCCCATCACGCTGCTTGTATGACGCACTTGCCGACATACTTAAGTCATCAGTTAATGCGTTATTAAAGTAAATATCGCCTGCTATACGACCGCGGCTACCCACTTTTGCAGTCGTTGTTAAAATGCCTTCATCACCTGGTTGCTTGGTTATTACATTAACCGCGCCACCTAAAGTATTACGGCCATATAAAGTACCTTGAGGGCCACGCAATACTTCTACACGCTCAACATTCGGTAGCGATAAATTTGACCCCATTTGACGGCCTAAATACACACCATCTAAGTAAACCCCAACACCAGGATCGGTAGTAATAACATGATCTTGAAGGCCTATACCGCGAATAAACACAGATGCATGTGCCGAGTTACCCACGCCATAACGAGTAATATTTAAATTAGGTACATACTTACCAATATCTTCTAAATTACTCATATTGGCTTTATCAATGAGGTTTGCACCTATTGATGTAATTGCGGTTGGAGACTCAAATAAGCTTTCTGTACGTTTACGAGCGGTTACTTCTATTTTTTCAAACGCGTCTTGCTTTGCTGTTGTTTTGGTTTCTTCTGCATTTACTGAGGTAGTGAGTGCAGCAATAATTGCTAAGCTTAACGGTGAGAGGTTGCGTAATTTCAAAAATAATCTCCAAAGGGTATAGGTTTTGTTATGCGTTATATTTTTATAAAATATAAATTGTAGGCATAAAAAAAGATGCGTTGTAGCATCTTTCCTCTGGATGTAAATTATATGATATAAACAAGATGATATGTATCATTTTCTAATATTTTATTAATAAAAACCCTGCCGCGCCACAACTCCTCGCTAAAAGTTATTCAGTAAAACGCCATTCACCTTAAATTATTAAAATGAAGAGGTAAATAAACCCACAGAGCCTATTGCGTATACTACAATTAAACAAGCGATTTAAGTTAAATAACAAACGATTTGTACATTATTCCACCATTGATATTAACTGAACTTAGGAATATAGTATTAATACTTAAGTATATGGAATAAATTTATGGCAATTGAAAATGTAACGAATAAACAGATAAAGTGTTTAAATACTTCCGGGTATACTTCTTTATTTTGTGTGGCGACACAATACAATATACTGCTGGTAAATTATCAAGCACTTAACGTTATCACTAACTATGAACTAATTAATCAGTTTATGTTAAAAAATGAGCACCAAGGGCTTGTTATTTTTGACGTGCCTAAAGACAGTGATGTTATTCCATTAAAAGAATGGCCTAACTTAAAGGGCTTATTTTATGCTAATACAGACGAAGCTCTTTTTCACCAAGGGTTAGAAGCGATTAATAAGGGAGAACTTTGGTTTCCTCGCGCAGTTACTGATTGTTGGATGAGGCAAATGCTGGCTAGCGAGCAACAAACAACACTGCAGTCGAATAACCTTACCTGTAAAGAAATTAAAGTTTTAAACTTACTGTTTTCAGGAATGCACTCCAGTGCTATTGCCGATAGCCTGTTTATCAGCGAAGCAACTGTGCGAGTTCATTTACATAAAGTGTATCAAAAAATTGCCGTTAAAAATAAGCAGCAAGCACTTGCATGGTGTCAAAAAAACTTAAACAAAGTTAATAGTTAAGTGGGCTAATTTGAAACCTTATAGTATCTGTATACTCACCAGCGGCTTGCTCTTTAAAGTCAGCTAACTGTATTTTAAGTGGCAATAAAAACACAGTTTGCCCAGCGTATGAAAACGTTTTATTTGTATCTTGACTCAATCCTAACCAATTACCCGCCAAATCTAAATTATAATCTATCGCATATTGTTGCTGATACATACTGTGCACTAACTTACCTTTATTATCAGAGCTAACACGCAGCCGAACATCTGAATTAGTCACTACTTGCAGGCTAGGTAACATAGCGTATTCTTGCAGAGGTATTAACTCTCCTAAGTTAATGGTATTTGCAAAAGTATTATAACCAAGCACCGACAGGCTGGTTCTTGGGGCAATATCTGTTTCAATGTCAAGTTGACGCTCATCGAGCAGCTGATTATTTTGATCATAAAGTTTTATTTGCAATCTATCTGTGTATAACCCTGCCTTTACCGGTGTACCCGATGGGATCAAAAGTTCAACTTCAGCCGCTGACTCTACTAGTTGTAAACGACTAATTGATGAGCTGACTAATTGCTGAGTATCGCTGCGAAATTGATAAGCAATACTTTGAAAAGCGCCTTTTAGCTGCGCTTGGTTTTCACTGGTTAGTATAATATGTAGCTGGCACTGTTCGTCATTTATTACATTAATGCGCAGCTGCTTTTTTGCATCTACTTTTTGTAATGCATGGTACTGATCAAAGTCATCAAATAAGTGGTCAATATTATTTAACCTTGCATCACACTGTGCGTAGCTAATATAAGGTAAAAGTAATAAAGCTAAGCCGCTAATAAAGGTAACCGTTTGTTTAGTGTACATAAATCTTTCCTTTTCTTTGTAGTTGCTCACCTTCTTTTACATCTAAAATAAATTGCGATTTTTCGCTATTATTTAATGTCACTTCATAGCTACAAGGGGTAAGCCCAGTTAATGCAAAACGACCCGATTTATTTGTAAAAAACTTATGTTCTTTTTCAGTATTATCTGAACATACAGCAACACCCACTTGTAATGCTAACGGCTGTTGTTGTTGATCTAGTAAAGTGGCAATAACCGATATATTTGCAGCAGTACCAATCATTACACTATACCCACTGCGATAAGAGGGGAAAAACACCACTAAACCCGCCCCAATATCATACCCAGGCTCCAAATCTTCTACATCTACTGAAATAGCCGAATTATCGTATGAGCTAATATCATGTAATAAAATAGTATCAAAATCTGCATTGTTTGCTCTGTATTGATCTTTGTATTGGCCCAAGGTTATTTTTTTATCTTTTAGGCTCGAGTGGGGTTTAATTAAAGCAAAGCTGTCGTATATAGGCTTACCTATTGCCCAATCATCTTCTGCAAATGCTACGCTGGATGCAAAACTAACCCGACTTTGATGATAAGCTGAACTTGCATTTAATTGCTCATAAAAGCTAGCATGGTCTAAACTAGCTAAGAACCGGTTGCCATTATATTGTGTGTTTAAGTCAAATAATGCTTCATTTTGGTCATTATGTTCAATTCCCGTTCTTAAACTAAAGGCACCTACATAACGTTGATTAGCATCTTGGGTATACTCTAAACGTGTTTTGTTTCTACGTGATTGGTGAGATAACTTTAAACGTCGATCATTACTAAACTTATAGGTTAAAGAGAGCCTAATTCCCCACTCTGCATTATCAGCTATTTCATCCCATTGAGCGCCTAAGCTATAACGCCAATTGCCATTACTTACATCGCCTGTAAAGTTAACACCAGCAGATTTATCAAACTGAGCTTCATTATGCGCTCTTGATAGGTTGGCAAAAAAAGAGGTGCGCAAAGTAGGGCTATTAAAAAAACTATAGTTTGCCTGAATAAAGTGTTCTCGTAGTCGAGCACTACCTTGTAGATCAGGTCGATAGCCGACTGCACGAAAGTCTTTAGTAGAGTATTCGTAACCAAAACTAATATCTTGTGGTAATTCACTTCTGTCTGTAAAGCTACTATATACCAATCGGTAAGCGTGTCCTGTTTCGTCGCCAAAACTCACTGCATTTTCAAATGCAAATTGGCCAATGTTGGCTGCATAAATACTTTTAAAGCCTGCTTGTTGTATAAATTCATCTGCTTGCGCTGTAAAGCCAATAGTCCAACTAGGCGATACCCCATAATCAAGATAGGTACTTATCAATGGGCTGTCATTATCGTAATTTAGCTGATCGGTTAATGTCGATGGCACTCCAATATGAATCGCATATTCTAGCTGTCCCTCTGCAAATAAATCTAAGCCCGTGGTTACATCAAAATTAACGTATCGTACTACCCCTGCAATATCAGTGATCCGCAAACTTATATTATTACTTCCCTCATTCAACGGTATATCATCTAATGAATATATGCCTGCAGTTAAATTTAATCGCTGTACAATCCTATCGTCAACCAATACTTCTACAGAAGATGGGCTTTCTAAAGTAAAGCTTCTAGAGGCACTGGGTCTTATTGGCCTATCGGATACTAGCGAGAAGTCATGAGCAAGCGAAATTCCCAAAATACGTGATGTAGATTGAAAGTAACTTCCTGAGCTGTAGTTATCGCCTATTGATACACGCATACCTTTTAACGGTAAGTCATGCACTAAGCGTGTGCCTATACGTTTAACATTTGATGATGTTGCCTCAACGTCTGATAAATACTCAAGTTCATTTTCTACTACCCAGCCCCCCCAATTCATCACCATTTCAGCACGAAAGGCTAGCTGTTTGTCTGTCGTATCTGTATTGTTATTTTGTTGATATAAGTAGCTAGAATACAGGTTAACAAAGCCACTTAAATTAGCCACTTCTGAAGCTTTTAGTCGCCTAGAGTCTGATTTTAAACTTAATGTTTGCGGGCGGGTTAAATTAAGAGGAGCATTTATTTTTAAACTAAAATCGCTTAGGTCAAAGTTAACCACTAAGCCAAACTTTTCTAATGCTTGCTTGCTAAGTAAACCATCAACAACCTTAGCTTTTAATATGGCAAGGCCTTCAGGGTATAACACTTCCTTTAATACTGTTTCAACTTCGTTCCACTTAAGTAATAAATTATCACCTGGCTCCACAGCAAGTGTTACTCTGCCAATATCTGTTTTATTAAGCTCAGCCTCAACACTTAGCTCAATGGTTCGGTTAGATGGATTTATTTTTGCTAGGCTTACTTGAGTGAATACAATTAATAATAAACAAATAAATATACGCATATTTATTACCTCATCAATTCTAAGCGTAAGCTTTTAAAACTATCCTCTTTTATCGATTTTGGTTTAGGTATTTTTATATAGTGGCTACTATTAGGTGCAAAAAACACGTCATACCCTTGTGCCTTTAATTGCTGCTTTAAAATGCGTTCTATTAATACTCCAGAACTTTCATCAGTTAACTTGATCTCATAATCACTTAATCGACTCGCACCTGGGCCTTTATTTATTATATTTACCATAATGTCTGTTCCCTCAATATGAGACTCTCCAACGGCTAAATCTGCTGTTAACTGTGGTTGATCTACATGCACAATTAAGTTCACATTAAGCAGCATGGTCAATTGCGATGCTTTGTCTGCTAAATGAGCGTTTAATGGTTGCTCAATCAAGCTAACTTGGTAACTTTTATCTGTGGTTGGCAGTACTTTATCTAGCCATCTAAATTGAATACGCTGACTTTGCCCTGCTTGTAGCAATAATGACGGCGGAAACACCCACAATGGCGAATCTTCTAACGGCACTAATTGTGGTTCATCTTGTGTAAATTGAATTTCGTATACCTGTATATCAAAGGCAATATCACGTGGTAACTGGTTATGTATTAAACTAGATGCACCATTTGACACGCCATTTGGTGAAAAAGTAACTACCATGGGCGTTACTTCTAAAGCGTAGGCGGGCAAAGCTAACATTACAAATAATAATAAGTAATAATTCAGCAGCCTACACATTAAAACAGCACCTCTAACTCACTTTGCTCTGCATTAAATTGCGCTGGTATTTTTATTGTTACTTCTCGACTTGAGTTAGGTAAAAGCAGCTTTCCACTTAACGCTTTACTTAAGCTTTCTCCTTCAAGCACAAATTTTTCATTATTACCCTTAATTACCCACTGTGCTTTTGACAAACTTATGTATTTATTGCCGATATTATCTATTAATACTTTCCAGTTATTGTTTTCTGCTTGTCGCTTATTTTTAATGACTAATTTAGCTTTTGCGTTTTGTGGAACTACATTAAACAGCGTTCTGAAACTTAGATTCATTCCCACTCCTGATTGAGTTGTATTGCCTAGGTCTACAGATACTTGATCTACAAAAATACGATAAGCTTTTGAACTTTTTAATATTGGCTCCCCAATATATCTAACAATGACAGACTGGCTTTTTCCCGCTGGAATAATCGTTGTCATGGGGATGATTAAAAAATCATCTTCATTAATACTAAGTAACTCTTCTCCCTGTTCAGTGAGTTGTAAATCATAACTAGATATATCAATAGTTAAAGGAGTATCTGCTGTATTAACTATCCGCATTATCTGCTGTGAATGGGTTCCAATGGATTTTAGCTCTGCAATCATTGGCTGTACCTGAAATGAAAGTACCGAGGTAGAAGTAATAAATAAAGTTAATAAAATTAATAGACGCATAAGATCCCCTCTTTAAAAGTAAAGAAGGCAGTTTAAACTGCCTTCTAGGATGACTAATTACCAACTGTAATAACAAATGCTAGAGTGTCTGCATAAGTACCAGAAAACAAGGCTGTCTCTTTAAGTGATAAAGTAATATTACCCGATACACCATTAGCTAATGCAGCTACTTTGGCAGTCTCCGTCTTTAGGATTGTCTGGCTATTGGGCTTATCATTTTGACCATCATCTGCCTTTAAAGTAAAATTAAACGGAGCAGCATCTAGAGTAGCCCAATACCCTACACCTTTGTCTTCCTGATCTGCGTTTTGTAAATGCCCTTCAGAGGTAATGAGTGAAACCGTTGCTCCATCAGGATCATTACACTGTATCTCAACACCAATATTTACATCCGGAGTACCTACTTCTAATTCAGCAAAAGAAGCTGAACTTGAACCGATAGTAGATACATTACATATTGAATCAACATTACCGGTTAAATTTATACTTTGTGCTAGTGCTGCACCTGATGTAAGTGCTGCGATTGCTGATAATACGATTAACTTTTTCATTGTTATATTCCTTTTCCATGTGATATATGTTTATGTTTAATAATTAATGGTTTACCGCACGCCACCAGAGACTGCAGATGGCGTCATTTCTATGCGAATAACATCCTGGTAATTTCCTGCATAAATTAAAGGGTCTACTAGCTCTAACTGTAGTTTTGCTACACTGTTAAATAAAATTTTATCAACATTAAATGTTTGTGATACTGTTAGGGTCTGTGACGAAACAGACATACTTTGATTAGCATCTGCAATTGACAAGTTAACGTTATAAGCATTTAAGTGAGTACCCTGCTGGTGGCGCAAACCACCGTTTTCTGACAGCATAGATACCCGCATAGGTGAGTTACAATTAATTGCTAACTCTGTATTAGCGAAGCCATCTGAAGAAATAATTAAGTTTTTATTTTCTGCCGTAAACTCACATTTAGGTGAAATGTACCCTACTAAAGTAAGTGTTACTTCATCGTTGCTATATGCATTACATGCAAAGCAACATAATAAATAACCTAGATATTTTTTCATTATTGCCATTTCCTTTGAGCAACTTCGGTAAGACGATTTAATCTTAAGATAAAATAACGGTTTAGTGAGTTTTCATTTGCTTACTTATCAAACAACCCTGCAATTAAATGTAATAGTATTAGTACTTAATTTTTATAAATATGCGTACTAAACAATTCACAAGCCTCAACGACCCTTAAATTAAAAACCGTTTTAATGGTGTGTAAAATATGTGTTTATAATTTATAAACAACGTAAAACTAGGTAAACAAAAAATAAACTGTCTTTATTTGATCCTAATAACTTTTATAAACTCTATTAGCTAAACATAATTAAATACCTCGTTCACTTTTCATTCATTTCATGTGTTTTTTTAGCCTGTTTAATTAATAAAAAACAACTTTCCCACTTAAAAAATTCTTTTTAATTAGAGCCTGTTTACCATCTAAGGTTTAATTTTTAGCAATTTGCTTGGCTTTTAGGTTAGACAGAGCCTATGTAATGTCGTTATTCCCCACAAACTAGGTGATATCGACGTATAAATGCCAAACACACGCTGATCGAGTAGTTTTGCCAAGGGTGATGAACTATTTTTATCTACATGGGTATAGGTGAGCGGCGGAAGCTTTGCTCGTTTTTACTTATTTTTACTTGGTTTTAAGCTAGTAGAATAAGGGAAAAACAGTTACCGAGCATACTAGGTTACAAATTTCGCACCGCGATTAAAGCCCCCTAGAGTGAAAAAGGTTCAACCATGAACGGTCAATATACCCTAACTACTTTCAATAAATTGCAGGAACCACAACGTAAATTCATTAAAATCAATTCCGTTTGTAACTGTTTCCCTTTCTAAAATCCGCGGCAAATATTGTCTTGCTTTACTCATCACTATTAAAGCTAAACTCGCCCAATAAGCGAATTAATAAGCAGTACAAACCAATTACTAATTCTCTTTATTTTACTAATTAGTTATTGCCTACCTCAAATGGTCGATGTTCACAGTGACGCGATAAGGGTTAATGTAGATATGGAAAACTCTATTTTTACCCATGGTAATAATTGCAATTAATCTGACTAATTTAACCAATACACACGTGTTATTGCAGCAACTCAGCATTATTACCTAGCTAAAATTTAACCGTAAGAGTGCCTTTGCACTTCAAAATAAAAAAGGAATAATCATGCGCGAAGCAGTTATAGTTTCTACCGCCAGAACGCCTATGGGCAAAGCCTTTCGTGGTGCCTTTAACGATACCGAAGCGCCTGCATTATCAGGTCATGCAGTTGAGCAAGCCGTTAAACGCGCGGGTATTGATGGTGCTGAGGTTGATGATGTGATCATTGGTTGTGCAGCCCAGCAAGGTACTCAAGGCTATAACTTGGGCCGTTTAACAGCGACCGCTGCAGGCCTACCTAATAGCGTGCCGGGTATGACTCTTGACCGTCAGTGTTCATCTGGATTAATGAGTATAGGTTTTGCGGCGCAAAATATTATGCTTGGTTCAATGGATATTGTGGTTGCCGGTGGCGTTGAATCTATTTCTATGGTGCAAAACAAACACAAAAATACTTATCGTAATATTTCAAAAAAAGTACTGTCGCATTCAGAGCATGCCTATATGCAGATGATCGAAACGGCTGAAGTGGTTGCTAAGCGCTACAACATTTCACGTTTAGCGCAAGATGAGTACAGCTTACAGTCGCAACTGCGTATTGCTGCGGCGCAAAAAAACAACCTGTTTGATGACGAAATTGTGCCAATGGCATCTACTAAATCAGTATTTAACCGCGAAACCAAAGAAGTGACCTTTGAGGACGTATTACTAGCTAAAGATGAAGGCAACCGCCCTTCTACAACTATTGAGAGCCTACAAAGCTTAGAACCGGTGTGGAAAGATGGTCGCGTTATTTCACAAGGTGAATTTATTACAGCAGGTAATGCAAGTCAGTTATCTGATGGCGCATCAGCCTGCGTGGTAATGGACTCACAATTAGCGGCGCAAAAAGGCTTAGCGCCAATGGGTGTGTTTCGTGGTATGGCGGTTGCAGGTTGCGATCCCGATGAAATGGGTATTGGCCCTGTGTATGCTATTCCTAAGCTATTAAAACAACATGGTTTATCAATTGATGATATTGGTTTGTGGGAAATTAACGAAGCGTTTGCGTGTCAGCTTATTTATTCGCGCGACTACCTAGGTATTGATAACAATAAACTTAACGTTAATGGCGGCGCTATCGCCATTGGCCACCCCTTTGGTATGAGTGGTGCGCGCATGGTGGGCCATGCCCTTATTGAAGGCAAGCGTCGCGGTGTTAAATATGTTGTGGTGAGCATGTGTATTGGCGGTGGCATGGGTGCTGCGGGTTTATTTGAGGTATGCCTGTAAGGCAACCTTAATTTGCACAGCAACATGTTAGTCTAATTTAAGTAAGGAGATATTAATGTCTATACTCGATAGATTTCGCCTCGATGGCCAAGTCGCTATTGTTACCGGCTCAGGGCGTGGCATAGGTGCTGCCATAGCACTGGCATTAGCCGATGCGGGTGCCGATATTGTAGTCACTGCCAGAACCATCGAAGATATTGAACAAACAGCAGCGCAAATACGCCAACGCGGCAGCCGCGCTTTAGTAGTCGCGTGCGATGTACTTGATGAGCAACAACGACAGTCATTAGTTGATAAAACAATTGAGCATTTTGGCCGGCTCGATATTTTAGTCAATAACGTCGGTGGCTCAGGCGCAATTAAGCCTACACTTAGCAGCAGCGCAGCAGAGTTAGAAAATTGCTTTAAGCTCAATACCGCTACCGCGTTTGATTTGTCACGTATTAGTGCCCCGCACATGGTAAATACCAGTGGCCAAGGCAGTATTATTAATATTTCATCGGTAGCTGGGCAGTTAGCTCAGCCCGGCTTTATCAGTTACGGCATCGCCAAAGCGGCATTAAATTTTATGACGCTTAATTTAGCGCAAGATTTTGCACCTAAAGTGCGCGTTAATGCAATTAGCGTAGGCTCAACCCTTACCGAAGCACTTAAAGGCGTAATGAATGATGAAATGGAGCAGGCTATTGTTAAACGTACACCTATGAATCGCTTAGGTCAGCCTGAAGATGTAGCGGCTTGTGCGCTATTTTTAGCCTCGCCCGCGGCGGGCTATATCACTGGTGAAATTTTTGGTGTTAATGGGGGACTAACCGACGCGCCGATGCCTATGCCTCGCAGTAGTTTTTAACGTCCTTACTGTATTCAAATAAAGCCCGCTGATTAAGCGGGCTTAGCTTTACAGCCCTTCTTACTCTTTAGTTAATTTTTGAACTCACAGCCTTCGCTAAAAATAACCCCACCAGCCCAGTCGTAATGAGCAATAAAATAAGTAACCTGATGTGCTGGTTAAGCGATTTTTTATCCGTTACATCAGGTTAAGTAATACAATTATTTTATGCGGTTATTTTAGGCTCTTTGGGCATACCTAAGCCACGTTCAGCAATAATGTTACGTTGTATTTCGTTAGTGCCACCATAAATGGTATCTGAGCGAACAAACAAATACATAGCCTGTAAACGGGTTAATGTATAAGGGCCTGACTCTAGTATTTCGG
The DNA here is from genome assembly GCF_040308685.1 of Pseudoalteromonas sp. 20-MNA-CIBAN-0454. Classification (NCBI taxonomy): domain Bacteria; kingdom Pseudomonadati; phylum Pseudomonadota; class Gammaproteobacteria; order Alteromonadales; family Pseudoalteromonadaceae; genus Pseudoalteromonas; species Pseudoalteromonas sp. 20-MNA-CIBAN-0454. The sequence goes on from NZ_JBEOOB010000006.1 coordinate 117,200, forward strand.
CTTCGGGACCAAGTACATCCATTGCCAGTTCGCCTAAATCACGGTGCCATGTTGCCCAAAATAACTTATAGATCAGCGCTTCTTTTTGTAAGCCGCCATCACCTGTATCTGAGAGCATACGCATACTGTTGTAGCGCATTATTTTAAGCCCTATATGAGCGTCAGCAATGCGTTGGCGAATAGTTGGATTTTGGCTTTTACCATTGGCTTTGGCTATATCAATAATTTGATTAAGCTCATTTTGAAACTGCATTTGCTGACCTAAGGTCGACACGCCACGCTCAAAATTAAGTAAACCCATAGCAATAGCCCAGCCTTCACCTGGTTGCCCTACAATATCGTCGGCATCACATTCGGCTTGATCAAAAAATACCTCATTAAACTCAGAGGTGCCGGTAAGCTGCCTTATGCCACGCACTTCAATACCTGGCTGATCCATTTTCATTAAGAAAAAGCCTAGCCCTTTGTGAGCGCTAGAATTTGGGTTAGTACGCGCTATAACAAAAATATAGTCAGATTCATGCGCAAGCGATGTCCACACTTTTTGCCCGCTAATAATCCACTTACCTTTGGCTTCGTCAAAATGTGCCTTGGTATTAACATTAGCTAAGTCTGAGCCTGCACCAGGCTCAGAATAACCTTGGCACCAAAGTGCGGTTCCGGCTGCAATGCCTGGCAAGTATTTTTGTTTTTGCGCTTCACTACCAAAGGCAATTAACGTTGGCCCAGCAAGCCCTTCACCTATATGCCCAACACGACCCGGCGCACCGGCGCGAGCATATTCTTCATTAAAAATAACTTGCTGCTCAATAGAGCACCCTCGGCCACCATATTCTTTAGGCCAACCAATGCAGGTCCAACCTCCTTGCGCGAGCTTTTGTTCCCACTTTTTACGCTCCAGAGGAAACATGTGTTCATCCCCTGGGCCACCGCGAAATTTAAGCTGCTCAAATTCACCCACTAAATTCTCAAAGAGCCAAAGTGCCACTTCGGCGCGAAATTTTTCGTCTTCATCACTAAAACTTAATTTCATCTGTTTTACCTTTTTTAGCAGCCGTTTAATCTAATAACAATGTTGCGACGTGTTCACGATGATAAGCTGCATCACCTAAAAATAACTCAGACGATTTAGCTCGTTTAAAATATAAGTGCACGTCATATTCCCAGGTAAACCCTACTCCACCATGAAGTTGCAGCGCATCTCCGGCATTTTTAAAGTAGCCTTCTGAGCAATACGACTTAGCTACGCTGGCTGCTTCGCCTAACTCATCGGCCAACAAACCACCACTGAGCGCCTCCTCTGCTACGCACGCAGCGTAATAAACGGCTGAGCGCGCCACCTCGGTACGCAGCATCATATCTGCCGCTTGGTGTTTAACTGCTTGAAAACCCGCTATAGGCCTACCAAACTGCACTCGCTCTTTGGTGTACTCTACAGTTAAATCTAATACTTGTTGCGAGCCACCTACTTGCTCTGCTGCAATGGCTATAGCAGCTAGTTGCAATACTTTATTTAGCTGTGGCCAAGCATTATTTTCCTCGCCCATTAATTGGCTGCTGCTCACTCGCACATTATCAAACACTATTTCTGCCTGTTTACGTGTTTGATCCATAGTTGGCAACCAAGTGCGCTTTACTCCAGGGGTGTCTGAGTCTATTGCAAATAAACTTATTCCTTGCTCGCCCTCACTGCCTTCACTACGTGCGGCAACTATTAATAATTGCGCCGTGTGGCCATCTAGTACATAACGATATGTGCCATTAAGTACATAATCATCGCCCTGTGCAGTTACAATGCCTTGCACTGCTGTTGCGTCCCACTGGCCATTTTTACTGGTATAGGCAAGCGTAGCGGTTAAACTACCTTCACATATTTGCGTTAAATATTGTTGCTTTTGCTCATCAGTGCCGGCAACTATTAAGGCATTACTGGCTAAACACACGGTTGAAAAAAACGGCGAACATAATAAATAACGTCCCATTTGCTCCAGCATAACCACCAAATCTACATAGCCTAGTCCCATGCCGCCATATTCTTCCGGTATATGAATTGCCTGCCAGTACATTTCTTCGCAAATACGTTGCCATATTTGTGGATCAAAGCCTTGCTCAGTGTCCATTGCGCTGCGTATTGCATTCGATGACGATACTTCAGCTAAGAAGGCTTGCGCAGTATCGCGGATCATTTTCTGCTCTTCGGTAAATGAAAATTCCAAATGTTTGCTCCTTCTAAAATTTTACTGTTGCAAAAAATGCTTTATCAGTTCTGCTTTAACTACTTTGTTAGAAGCATTTACTGGCATTGCGTCAATTATTTTGATTTTTCTGGGTACTCGATAATTTGCCATGCGCTCACGACACCAAGTCATTAACGTTGGCTCATCAAGTTCTGCTGATGATTTTAAAGTAATAAATGCACAGCCAACTTCTCCCATGCGCTCATCTTTAATTCCTACCACTGCAACTTGTGCAATAGCGCTGTGCTCAATAAGTACTGCCTCTATTTCTGCCGGATAACAATTAAATCCGCCCGAAATGTACATATCTTTTAGTCTGTCGGTAATGCTTAAATAGCCATTTTTATCTAAATGCCCAACATCGCCGGTGTGCAGCCAATTGTCTTTATCTATGGTTTCGGCGGTGGCTTGTGGTTGCTCAAAATACCCTTTCATTACATGAAAACCACGAATACAAATTTCGCCAGTTTCATTAGCACCGAGTATTTCACCCTGCTCAGACATTATTGCTATTTCGGTGCCTTCTATTGCACGGCCACTGGTACTGGCTATGGTGGCAACGTCGGTATCAATGCCACAAATACTTGCTAAACCACCGCACTCAGTTAATCCATAGGCTGTGGTTACCACTTTAAAACCTAATAACTCACGCATTCGCTCTATTAAAATAGGCGGAATAGTTGCAGCGCCAGTAACGGCTATGCGCAGGCTACTTAAGTTAGCGCTTGCCAACTGTGGATGAGCAAGCAATGATAAATAAAGTGTTGGTGGCCCAGGTAATACGGTTATTTTATCTTGGCTAATTCGGGCAAGTACATCATCGGCGTCAAACACTGCTTGTGGTAAAATAGTCGCGCCTGCTAATAAACAACTTACCCATCCGGCTTTATAACCAAAGGCATGAAAAAACGGATTAACCACTAAATAGCGATCGCCAGGTACTATGCCTAAGGTTTTTACAAATACGCTAAACGCTTTAATTATTGCCCCATGGCGGCTCATAACGCCTTTTGGTTTGCCTGTAGTGCCAGAGGTAAACATAAGATCAGACAGGTTATCTGCACCAACCCCTAAGGCAATTTCACGGGCACTGCGCTCATCTATGCTGTCTTTTCTAGCTAAAAAGCTTTGCCAATCACAACAAATATCAAGTGGCTCCCCTTTACGTGGGGTTAAGGTTACAATCGACAGTTGCTGTGGAGTGAATAATTTTGCCAATTCGCCGGGGTAGTCACTTTTTAAAAAGTCACCAACACTAAACACTAACTTTGCGCCACTGCGATTAATAATTTCAGCCGCTTCAACTGCTTTCATACGGGTATTGATAGGTACTAACACTGCTCCGGCCATTTGCAAACCAATCGCGGCAAGCACCCAGCGCCCAGAGTTTGCTCCCCAAATAGCCACGCGATCGCCCGGTTTTATTCCAAAAGCAATAAGTGCACGGCTAACATTTAAACTCTCAGTAGGTAAGTCTTGATAGATTATTTTTGCTTCGCCATCTTCAATGGCAATAAGTTGTCCATGGCGCTTTGCAGCAGCAAACACTAATTTAGGAATACTATCCACTTCGCTGCTAATGCCAGGGTCTAATGAATTATTGATCGTCATATGCAATTCTCTAGTCATTGGCTTCTGCGCCGCGGTTAGCTGTAATGTGATTAGCCGCAACGTAACCAAAGGTCATAGCTGGGCCAATTGTTGCACCCGCGCCTGGGTAACTTGTGCCCATAACTGAGGAGGAACTATTACCTATGGCATAAAGTCCTGCAATGGGCTCACCCGATGGGCGCACCACTTGGGCATACTCATTAGTAAGCAAGCCACCTTTAGTGCCAATATCGCCCGGATGAATTTTTAATGCGTAATAAGGGCCTTTTGTTAGCGGTGCTAAACAAGGATTAGGTTTTACTTTGGTGTCGCCGTAATAACGGTCAAACACATTACCGCCACGGTCAAAGTCTTCATCTACACCCGTTGCTGCGTAGTGGTTCATCTTTTGTACTGTTTGTGCTAATCCATCAGCATCAATATTAACTAGTTTTGCCAGCTCTGCTAAGCTATCGGCTTTAAAATAAACCGAGCCTAACCAGGCTTTGGGCGCTCTGCTATCTGGCATAATTTTGCCAGGCATCAGTGGTCCCATAGCGTATTCATGGCGAAAATGGCCATCAAAAACCACCCAAGCAGGAATAGAATTACCCATTTTTTGATGATTACGATACATAGCATCACCAAATTCTAAATAAGGCGCTGCTTCGTTAAAAAACCGTTGCCCTGCACCATCAACAACAATAGCACCAGGAAAGGCTCGCTCGGCAAATAAACCACGAGCGTTGCGCTCTTTAGGTACATTTAAGGTAGGTGTCCACCAGCACCAATCAAGTAAATCGGTGGCTGCACCTAGTTTTTGCCCCGCTTCTAATGCCGCGCCAGTGTTACCGCCTTTAGGTGTTGCACTCCAGCTTTGTTGTGACGGTGCCGGTAAATATTTTTCACGTAATGCTTGATTTTGCTCAAAGCCACCACTGCCCATTATTACGCCATAACGCGCATTTAATGTAAGTTCTTGGCCATCGCGTAGCACTTTAATACCGGTCACTTTGTCGTTATTAATAACAAAGTCGGTAAACTCTGTATCACGCCATAATGGAATATTACGATCGCATAACGAGTGGCGCAGTGATGCCACTAAACTCGCGCCTAACCCTGCTCTGCGATCGCGGCGTCCTTTTTTACGCTGCTTAAAATCCAATTTATAACGTAGCATTAAACCAATTATCATCAGCATCCAGCCACGCTCCTTCGACACTGCTTTATGTGCTTGGCGCGCAGTCCACGACATTTTCCCCATCAGTAATGCATTACCGGCAGCAGGCTGTTGGTTATCCATTTCATCGCCCAGCCCTGTGGTATCGTATAGCTCTGGATCCATACTACGCCCACCCGGTAATGAGCCTTCAAGGTGTTGATAGTAATCGGGGTATTTATCGGCAACCGCAAATTTAACGCGGCTATTAGCTTGCAGCTCGCGCAGCATTTTTGGTGCATTATCTAAATAGGCACGAATACGCGTTTCATCAACACTGCCTTGGCTGGCCGCTTTAATATAAGTGAGCGCTGCTTCGTAGCTGTCTTTGCCGCCAAGTGCACGAAATTCATCGTTATTTGGGATCCAAATACCACCTCCAGATATTGCAGAAGTGCCTCCGTATTTATCGGTTTTTTCAACAATAAGTACTGAGTTACCCTGATCGGCGGCAAACAGTGCTGCAGTCATTGCGCCCGCTCCAGAACCGACAACAATTACATCGTAATTTTTTTCAATATCATTGACTGTGGTCATCTACCTTCTCCTGTTCAATTATTTTTATTCACTAATGACTAATCTGCGCTTTATTGGCTTTTTTAACGGCGATTAACATTTATTGATAAAGCTTTGTTTTTAATTTGTTTCTTAAAATTTTACCGGCCGGATTACGCGGTAATTTATCTTCCATAAGATGAATTTTCTGCGGTACTTTATATTTAGCCAGTCGTTGTGCTACATGTGCGAGCAATTGCTGCTCTTCAATAAACTCGCCTTCTAATGGGCAAACAACAGCAATAACGGCCTCACCGGTTTCTTCATCTGGAATACCAAACACTGCTACTTCGGCTACCGCAGGGTGTTCAAGCAAACACGACTCTACTTCGGCTGCGGGAATATTTTCCCCCGCGCGGTTAATCACATCTTTAATACGGTCAACAATAAACAAAAAGCCTGCGTCGTCTATATAGCCCAAGTCGCCGGTATGTAACCACCCAGAGCGTATTGCATCTTGAGTTGCTGTTAAGTCGCCAACATACTGATCCATTAAAGTAATACCGCGCATACATACTTCGCCCACGCTATTGCTAGGTAACGACTGCCCATCTGCTGCGCAAATACGTACTTCCATAATGGGCGAAATAAGCCCAGAGCTTTTGGGTGCATGGCGAAATAAATCGCCAGACGCTGCTGCGCCCACGCCATTGGTTTCGGTCATACCAAAGCCAATTCCTATCATTTGCTCAGGTAGGCTAGACAGCGTTTTATCAATTAAGCTGGCCGGTAGTCCTGCGCCGCCAAAACCTAAGCCACTAAACGAGGCCATAACTTCTGCACTATGAAAACTCGGCTCTCGTAATAACTGCATCACCATAGATGGCGCACCATTAAATTGTGTTACTTGCTCTTTTTTGATCAGTTCAATTGCCTCTAGCGGATCCCACTTATGGGTAAACACTAAGCGCCGCCCGCCACGTAATGCCGACAATAACTGGGCATGTAAACCACTTACATGAAATAACGGCACCGCGGTTAAAATAGTAGGCACCAGTCCTTTTTCCATAATTAGCGCTAATGCTTTAGGTGAGGTCATTGCCGATATTGCACCAATAAAGTCAATATTATAAAGTGCTTGGCACACTGCAATATGGCTCGACTCAACCGCTTTAGCCACGCTGGTCGCACCTGAGGTAAACAGTACTAAAGCTGCATCGGTTGCTGTTATTGTGGGTGGTTCAATGCTGTGCGCTGAATGATTAAGTGCCTTTGTAAAGTCTATTGCTGCAGCAGATTGCGATAAATCTAATGCTGTATCGTTTAATACTAAGGTATCGGTTAACCACTCATTACTTTGGCTAATTCGCTGCCATCTTGGGCCATCACAAATTAATAATTTAGGCGTAATACCATTAAGTGCTGTTATTAGCTCTTGCTGCATACCAAAACTATTTAGTGGTGCAGGTACTGCACCTATCAATGCTATCGCGCAAAAAGCAATAACCCATTCAGGTCGGTTACGCATTGCAATAGCAACACGATCTCCTTGCTTTATGCCATGTTGCTGTAAGTAACTGGCAACATTATCAACTTGTTGAAAAAACTGTTTATAGCTGCAGTGCTCCCCCTGATAAACCAAAAATGATTGCTCATCAGTGCGCCTTGCATCATTAATCACTTGCGCTAAATTAAGCGGCGCATTGCAATACACCTGATAATTTTGACCATTGATTTGCTTATTAGTGACTTCAAATGGTGCGCCAGGCGCCATTAACTGTGATTTAGTGGCAGTGACTAAATTAAATAAATTCATAATGTATTCCCAGCTGCTAATTTTTTGTCCGTGAGTAAGTAACTATTAATGCCAGAATCTGTTTTACGCTGACAAAATAACTCATCATTACTTTCTAACCAATTTAAGTGCGCTAAGGTTTCACCCAATGCCATCATACTTTCTATGGGTGAAAGAGCGCGTTTAAATAAATGCTTCATTGCCTGATAGGCATTAAATTCAGGGGCTTGCAGTGCAAACGCTCTTAATATATCTAACTGCTCAAGGTGATGGTCAATCAACTGTTGTACACGTAAATGCATGTGGCGAAATACCGGACCATGGGCAGGTAATACTAAAGTTTGTGAATCGAGCGTTTGTAGTTTTTCAAGCGAACGTAGCCAGTTTTTTAATGGCTGACCTTGCGGCTCTAACTCAGACACTAAAATATTTGAACTAATATTGGGCAATAACTGATCGCCAGCTAGTAGTAGTTTGTCGGCTTCACAATAAAGACACGCATGCTCTGGCGAATGCCCCTCCCCTATGACTATTTGCCAGCGGCGCTTGCCTATGGTGAGTACATCCCCTTCACGCAGACGATTAAATGACGGCGGGCTAAATTTTATAAAAGGATCTTTACGGCAACTAGCAATAATCACGTCTAACTCATCACGTGGTAAACCTGCACTATGATAAAAATCTAGTTGGTTGTCACTGCCAAGCGCTGCGGTGTTATTGCTCAGCGTTTTTAGCATGTAAAACTCACCAAAAGTCATATATAGCGGCACATTAAACGTGGCCATTAACCAACTAGCTAGGCTGCTATGGTCATAATGAAAATGCGTACAAATAACCCCTTTAACTACTTTTTTGTTGCAATGTTGTTCTATTACCGTTAACCACAATTGCCGTGTTGTGTCATTATTAAGCCCGGTATCGAGAATATACCAACCGTCGTTATCTTCGAGTAAATAAAGATTTATATGATCCAACGACATCGGCATAGGCATGCGTAACCACAATAAACCTTCAGCTATCTCCACTACCGTACCATCCGCATTGGGTGGAGTAATTGGATATTCTAAAAGGCTATGCAACTGATGGCCTTGTGATTCTTTGGGTAAAATCATCGATTTCATTATTTCTCCAAAAATAAGTGATCAGCGCGTTTATATTATATTAACTTAATAAGAAGCCATTTAACGATTCTGTAATACGTCCAAAAGGACGATGCTGAAATTATTAGCAAAGTTAAGGTAGCTTAAAACAATATCAAAAAGAGAGAGCCATAAATGCAAGTAGGTCAAAGTTCATTAAGCGCAGGTCGGACTCGTCTGACGCTATTATTGCTTTCTATTATTTACGTTTTTTCGTATATCGATCGCAACTTAATTGCGATTGTTCTTGAGCCAATTAAATTAGAGTTTGGCGTATCAGATACTATTATGGGCGCGGTGAGCGGCCTTGCATTTGCCGTTTTATACTCTGCGGTTAGCTTTCCGTTAAGCCGTATGGCCGATAGAGGCACCGACCGTAAAAATATTATTGCGGTATGTTGTGGGCTCTGGAGCCTTGCCACTATGGCAAGTGGTGTTGTTACTCAATTTTGGCAATTTGTGGTTGCCCGTATGACGGTTGCCATTGGTGAAGCAGGCGGTACATCACCGTCTATTTCTATGGTTTCTGATTTATACCCTCCACATCGTCGCTCATTTGCAATTAGTTTATATATGTTAGGCCCGCATATTGGCTTATTAGCCGCCATGGCATTAGGTGGTTGGATAGCCCAAGAACACGGCTGGCGCGCAGTATTCATCTTTTTTGGTATTCCAGGGCTATTACTAGCACTGCTACTTTATGTTTTTGCAAAAGACCCTGGCTTAGGTGTTTATGACACTGATGCAGAGCGTAATATTCGTGCCCAACCGCAAGAAAACTTTTTTCATGCTGTTGCCGGTATTATGAAACTAAGAGGGTTTTTCTTAATTTGTATGGGCACTGCCATTGCTGGCATGGTCGGCTATGGTTACGCCATTTGGGCCCCCACTTTTATGGTACGCAATTATGATATGACACTTTCACACGCTGGCCTTACCTTTGGTATAGCCAGTGGTGTTTTTGCTGCTGCTGGGTCAATGTTCAGCGGTTATTACTGCGACAAATTAAGCCAAAAAGACTGTCGCTGGCAATTACGTATGCCTGCAATTGGCGTATTAATTAGTATGCCTTTTGGCTTAGCTTTTTTACTTTGGCCTGCCGACGCCTTTTGGCAATTAGGAAGCCTTAAAATACCGCACGCAATTATATTTGCTGCTGGCTTTAGCTTTTTTAATAGCTGGTGGCCAACACTTGCATTCGCTGCAGTAAGCCATTTAGTTAACAGCTTTCAAAGAGCTACCAGCATTGCAATACTAAGTTTATTTTTAACCTTTTTTGGTGCCGGTATTGGCCCATTGCTAACCGGTACACTCAGTGACTTATTTTCTGCTGGTGATGCGGGTGAAGGCCTTAAATACGCCATTGCAGTGATGATTGCTTTATCGTTGTTTTCGGTTTGGTTTTACTACAAAGCCATTGGCCCTTATCAACAACGAATAGCAAGTAAAGTAAGTGATAACGATAAAACAGCGCAATCTTATAATAATAAAGCAGATTGCACCTCAGACAATAATTCAAGTACATCTACTACCTAAATATAAAAAGGAATACTTATGGCCACTACACAAGATTATCGCCTCGGCGATTATACATTCCCAAGAGGTTGGTTCATGATAGCTACGGCTGAAGAGATCAACACGCATAAGCCCCTAGCCGTACGATTTTTTGGTCGCGACTTCGCACTGTATCGCGGCAGAGCAACAGGTCGAGTAGTATTACTCGACGCGTATTGCCCACATATGAAAACGCATTTAGCCGCCGAAAATGATACCTCTTACGTTATTATTGATGGTGGTGGTACCAACATCGAAGGCGATAGCATTCGTTGTCCTTATCATGCATGGCGTTTTGGCCCTGATGGCCAATGTGACGACATTCCTTACCACGACGGACCAATTCCAAAAACAGCCTGTATTAAAGCGTGGCCTGTAGCCGAGAGCATGGGTGCAATTTGGATATGGCACGATCCTGAAAATGGCGTTCCTGAGTGGGATCACCCAAGTTTGCCACAATGGGACGATAAAGCTTGGGTACATTGGCGCTTTGACGACTTGGGAATACTTGAGCAGCATCCGCAAGAAGTTATTGATAACATTTGTGATTATAGCCATTTAGCACCAATTCACGGCTCTACCGTACAGCGCTACGAAAATGAATTTGATGGCCACGAAGCAATTCAACGTCAATGTGGTCCGCACCGTACTTTAGTAGGCGAAGATGGCGCAAGCCCAGTGCTGCATACAATAACTAAATACCATGGTCCGGGCGTATTAATTTCACATTTGACTGGCTATTACGAGTCTTACTTAATGATAACGCATACCCCTGTAGAGGATGGTTCAATTAGAGTTTGGCACGCATTATTAGTTAAATCACCGGGTGGCAATGAAGTAGCCACAGTAGAGGATGAAGTAGCAGCACGCCAGTTCCAAGACGCAAGTAAGTTTGCATTTATGCAAGACTTCCAAGTGTGGACAAATAAAGCACCTTGTTTTAATGGGTTGTTTTTACCAAGCGATGGCCCGTTTATGAAAGCGCGTATTTGGTACAAACAGTTCTTTAATCCAAGAGCGCGTAAAGAAGAGTTCCAAAGCAAAGTAAATGGCGTATATGTGCCTAAAGGCACCGTAGCTTATACCCAAGACTAATCTATTTTTAAATAAATTATAGATACAAAAAAGAGCCCCTACTTAAAAAGTAGGGGCTCTTTTTAGCTGTAACTCTTTATTAAAATGAGTAAGTTATTTCTGCTCCATAAGTTACTGGGTCGCCATAGTAATTTAAGCCACCAATGAATACCCCTGACGAATCACCCAACGGCACACCGTTAATTCGGTACTCTTCGTCGGTCATGTTTTTACCCCAAATAGAGGCACTAAAGTCACTGCCGGCAATTCTTTTAAGTGAAACACGGGCGTTAAGTAAGTTGTATTTTTCAATCCGAGTATATTGGGCTGAAGGTTGATTATGAAACGCAAAGTGATCGTCCACAAAGCTGTAGTCGGCGCCGGCGCTAAACTCACCAAGGGCTGTTTCACTAATGTAATTTAATCCAAGCGACCATTTGTTTTTTGGACTATAGGGAAACTCGGCACTGTCGGTAACATCGTTTGCTACCCCAGTGTACACATCGTAAGTAATAAACTTGTCGTATTTAGGGTCTAACAAACCGTAATTAAAGTTTAACGTTAAATCATCGGTTAATGCCGCTACTAATTCAAACTCTAACCCCGCCACTTTTGCCGAGCCTGCGTTTTGAATATCTGAGTACGCACCTAAGTATTCCGACATTTGCATATTGGTAATATCGTTATAAAACACCGCCATATTGGCTTGAATGCGTTGATCTAACCAGCGCGATTTAAGGCCCCATTCGTAGGCAATTACTTCCTCTGGTGCATAGGGTTTTACTGCTAATGCTTGAGTTGCTGCTTCACCGTTAAAACCACCCGCTTTCCAGCCTTGTGATACTTTTACATAGCTGTGAATATTGTCGGCTAACTCATAGTTAAGTGATGCCATAGCCGAGGTGTTATTCCAAGTATCGCCCGCTGTGGTGTATGGCAGTGGGAAAAAATAAGCAAAGCTAAAGTCATCTGGGTGTTCTATATAAAATGATTTTTCTTCTGTGGTCCAACGCAGACCCCCTGCCAACATTAGCTTGTCGCTTAGTCGATATTCTACATTACCATAAGCGGCAACCGAGGTAGACTCAACACCATAATAGTTATTCACTGTGCCAAAACCCAGTACATACGGGTTGTTTACATCAGATTCTTCTTTAAAGTAAAACAAGCCTGCAACGTAGGTTAAATTATCTATATCGCCAATAAATTGTAGCTCTTGTGATACTTGCTCATGCTCTACATGGCGGTAGGTATGAAAGCCAAGAAAATCAGCGCCATCGTAGTCATTGCCATCATCGTAATCTATTTCACGTAGTGCCGTAATTGACTTAATAGTTAAGTTATTACTTTGCTGCCATGTAACTGTAAGTGCATGGCCCGAGCTTTTAGAGCGATCAAATATAGCGCCATCTAATGCAGCACTTTCTTGGCGATCTTTGGTATCTTCTGGCATTGCACCGGCAATATAAACTTGGCCCAACGGAGGAGTGTTTTTTTTATTACTGCTATCGTAAGTGTAGTAAAACTCTAGATTATCGCTGTGCTCATACAAGGCACCAAAACGCAGTGAGGTAGAATCAAGCTCTTTAAACTTATCAATATCAGAACTTGTCGAAAGGTTATCGTAAAAGCCGTCGCGCTGTTTTTTATTAGCGGTAAAATTAAAACTGAGTTTGTCGTTAATTTGCGCCGAGTCGGCAGTAACATAAACATCTGTCATACCGTAGTTACCTGCCCCTACGCGTACTTCGCCGGTAAACTCACCACTGGGTTTACGCGTTACAATATTAAGCGCCCCACCTATTGTATTTTTACCATAAAGCGTCCCCTGCGGCCCGCGCAGTACTTCAACGCGCTCTATAGCGGCTACATCAAATAAACCACCGACATTTTTAGATACAAATACCCCGTCTATATACACACCAGTGGTGGGCTCCCAGGTAACCGCAGGGTTAATTGTAACCGAGCCACGAATAGCAATTGTAGCACCAGTACTGCCGCCTGGAGTTTCTGATATTTGCATGTTTGGCGTATATACACTGAGATCTTCAACATCAGTAATGCCTTTATCGGCCAATGCTTGGGCATTAAATACGGTAACTGCTGTAGGTAGTTCTTGTAAGTTTTGTACCCGCTTTTGCGCGGTTACTTGGATCACTTCCAAGCCTTCTTTTTTAGTACTTTGCTCTTGAGCCGCGAGTGTCGAATTTGCCATGCTAATTAAGGCTAACGCTATCGCTGCATTTAGTGGTTTTTTATTAATATTCACTATTTAGTCCTTGTTTAAAATTGAACGCGAGTAAAATTAACTAACAGGAATATCGCCAGTTACGCGCGCTGTACCTAACACTACATAAGTTAATTTTGAGACCGCTTTACACAGCCTCAAAACTTAACGTATTACGCTTTCATAATTACAAAAAGCAAATTGCTGTATCACGTTATAATCGCGTGTTTATCAACAATAAATGTAAGGTTTTTATCCTCGCACACTATTACAAAAACTAAATAGTCCGCATGAACGATAACTAAAAATAATGAGGAATAACAAAGACTAAAAGGCAGGAATTAATAAAAAAACATTAGGCACTGTTATTATTAAAATAACAGTGCCTGTTAACGTCAGTCAGCAGTTACTTGCGCGACCATCATGGCTTTAAACTGATCATGATGCGGCGGTAATAAGCCCCACTCACCACGAGGGTCGTGTTTTGGGGCAACAAACACAGTACGCTGATGGCTAAAGGCTAAAAAGCCTTCACGACCATGATAATGCCCCATACCCGAGGCACCTACGCCACCAAATGGCGCATCGTGCATTGCCGCATGCATTAAGCAATCATTTACCGCAACTCCACCCGATGAAGTGTTTGCTAAAAGCTTACTCAGCTCTGCGTCATTTTCGCCAAAGTAATACAGCGCTAATGGTTTAGCACGGCTGTTAATATCGCTAATAACGCCATCTATATCATCATAAGGAAGTAGCACTAATGCAGCGCCAAATATTTCTTGCTGCATAATATCTAGCTCTTTATCTGGGGATATAACTAATTGCAGTGGTAAACGTTTATCGCTTGTGACCAACTCTGCTAAATTAGCAACCTCATGACTACTAAGAACTTGGCATCCAGCATGGCGAGCTTGCTCAACTAAATCGACGACTCGTTGGCAATGTTGGCGGTTAACGCTAGGAACAAAGTCAGCGTTGTGAGTAATTTTTGGATAAAAGTGCCGAAAATTTTCGAGTAATAATGCAGCCACTTGATCGAGCTTATTACGCGGTACATAAACAATGTCGGGGCTAACACACACTTGGCCGCCATTATTACTTTTTGCTAAGGCTAAGCGTTTGCAACTTTCGGTTAAATCGCAATCTTGGCTAAGCACTGCCGGTGATTTACCGCCAAGCTCTAAGGTAACAGGTACTAAGTTTTTAGCCGCTGCCGCCATAATTTTTTTACCTACTTGGGTACTACCAGTAAAAACTAAATGATCGAACGGCAGTTCGCTAAATTTAGCGCCAGTGTCGGCCCCGCCTGTCACTACACTCACTAGTAATGGATCTATGTGTTTGGCAAATAATTGCGCTACTAACGCCGCTGTTTTAGGCGTGACCTCTGATGGTTTAAGTATGGCGCGATTACCCGCCCCTAATACACACGCCAACGGAGCAAATAAGGTATAAAGTGGCGCATTCCAAGTACCTATAATGCCCACACTGCCTTTGGGTTGGTATTCAACCCGTGCGGTACTACCGAGTTGATCATAAGGGGCAAACACTTCGCGGTTTTCACTTTTAAGCCATGGCTCTAAGTTGTCGCGGGTATATTTAAGGCTGGCTAGCGAGCCGAGCACATCATTCATAATAGAAAAGCCTTGGCTGCGACCATTAAAGTCAGCTTCTATTGCCTCGGCAAATGCTTGGTGATGCTCTACAAGCAAATTTATAACTTGTTGAATACGCTCTCGCCTTTGCACTGCAGTTACTAACATTTGCAATTTATGCGCTTGTTGCTGATGCTGCAGCAAAGCTGCCATTGAATCTGAATCATTGCTGTTCATGCACTATATCCTTACTAGGTTTTACACTTGCCTGGCAAACAATATTTGCTTACACACCATATTGCAGCTTTTGCATTGCAAGTAAACTAATTGAGCTGTGCTTCCTTTCTAGCTGTTTTTACTCAAATAAACCTCGTCCACTTGGACGAGCTCTCGTATTTAAATTATTTAATGTACGGTTGCTGCAGTCACTATTTTGCCCTATTTAAATAGGCCACTTAAAGCTAACCTTCGTAATAAAACTTAGCCATTGTTTAATATAAAATAACCTAAATAAATTGCTGAGTAATCATATAAATAGCAAATGCCTGTGTTGTTTAGTCCATTAAGACGATGATGAAAAATAGCCAGATCATGATACTGAAGTTATATAACAGTAATAAGGCGAGTTAACATGGCACAAGCAGAATTTGATAGTCAGGCATTTAGACAGGCGCTCGGTAGTTTTACTACTGGCGTAACAATTATTACTGCCACCGCTCCAGATGGCACCCCTGTTGGTCTTACCGCAAACAGCTTTAATTCTGTTTCGTTAGACCCACCTATGGTGCTATGGAGCTTGGCAAAAACCTCTCTTAGTGTGACTGCCTTTAGCGAGGCCGAGCACTGGAACGTTCATGTTCTCTCGCAGCACCAACAAGAGCTGTCAAATAAATTTGCCGCAAAAGGCGAAGACAAATTTAATGACACTAATCTCGAAGCGGGGATTAGCTCTGCACCACTTATTGCCGATTGTAGCGCGCGTTTTCAGTGTCGTAATATGGTAACGCACGATGGGGGGGATCATCTTATTTTTATAGGTGAAGTACTGGGGTTTGATCATCAAGCACTACCGCCACTGGTGTTTCAGCAAGGTCAGTACGCAATGACTGCACGTAAACCGTGGGCAGCGGTTAACTTATCTAGTGAACCTACAGCGCCACAGTGCAGCTACAACGAAGATTTACTAGGTTACTTGCTTGGGCGTTCACATTTTCAAATGCTGTACCGCATGCGTAAAGTACTCGATGAGCAAGCGCTGGAAGATTCACACTTTTTTGCATTATCGGTATTAAATATTCAGCAAAATCTGAGTTTAGAGCAGCTAAATACCCACCTTGATTATACCGGTCACAGTGTCAATCTTGAAGATATGGCCTTTTTAGAAAAGCAGGATCTTATTTGCCAAAAAAGCGAAGACAATTACCAACTTACCACCGCTGGGCGAGAAACCTCTCTACACCATATTGCGCAAGCAAAAGTAATTGAAGAAGAGCTCATTACTGAGCTTGGTGCAGGTGACGTAATGGCATTAAAGCTATTACTTAAACGCCTTATTCATCAAACCGATCCTGGCTTACCTGATCTTTGGTCTACAGAGGATAAAAGCGCATGAGCGAACTACATCAGCATTTAGCACAAATTCTTTATGATGCGCAGCAACAGCGCACAGCTATTGCGCCATTAATTAAAAATAACCCTGAGCTTACAATCGACGATGCGTATCAAGTGTCGTTAAAAACACTGGCAATACGTACTCAGGCTGGCGAAATAATTATTGGTAAAAAAATTGGTGTTACCAGCGAAGCAGTGCAAAAAATGCTTAATGTGCATCAGCCCGACTTTGGCTTTTTAACCAACACTATGCACCACCCTGATGGCAGTAATATTAGCCTTAAAAAATCACATTTAATTCAACCACGCGCCGAAGGCGAAATTGCGTTTTGCCTAAAACACGACTTACAAGGCCCAAACGTTACCGCAGAGCAAGTGCTTGCTGCGACTGACTGGGTGGCACCGTGTTTTGAAATTGTTGATTCGCGTATCGAAAACTGGCAAATCACCATAGTTGATACCGTGGCCGATAACGCCTCGTGCGGGGTATTTGTAATTGGTGATAAACATACCGACCCTAGCACACTCGATTTAGCTGCAGCCACTATGGTAGTTAAACACAATGGTAAACAAGCGGTAACCGGCGTGGGCTCAGCAGTACAAGGGCACCCTGCGCAAGCAGTTGCGTGGCTAGCAAATACGCTAGGCGAGTACGGTATAGAGTTTAAAAAAGGCGAAATTATTCTGTCGGGAGCACTGGCTCCTTTAATAGATGCTAACAGCGGCGATCATTTTAGTATGGAGATCGAAGGTCTCGGTTCATGCTCTGTCAGCTTTTGCGATTAACAGTTAACCCACGAGGGAAGTAACATGAAAAAGATTAAATGCGCCCTGATCGGTTCAGGAAACATTGGTACTGACTTACTTTATAAGCTTAAACGCAGTGAAATATTAGAACCCGTTTGGATGGTAGGCATAGACCCAGATTCAGAAGGCTTAGCGCGCGCACGCGAATTAGGTATTAAAACCACCGCTGAGGGTATCGATGGCTTAATACCGCATATTGAAGCCGATGAAATCAAAATTGCTTTTGATGCAACCTCAGCCTACGTGCATGGTGAAAACTCAGCTAAAGTGAATGCAAAAGGCGTGCTGATGATAGATTTAACCCCGGCGGCCATTGGCCCTTTTTGCGTGCCTCCGGTTAACTTAAATCAACTTAATGCTGATATTAAAAACGTTAACATGGTGACCTGTGGCGGCCAAGCAACTATTCCTATGGTTGCTGCGGTATCTCGCGTACAACCAGTTGAGTATGGTGAAATTGTTGCCACTGTTTCATCTAAATCGGTAGGCCCAGGTACACGCCAAAATATTGATGAATTTACTCGCACTACCTCAGGCGCAGTGGAGCAAATTGGTGGCGCTAAAAAAGGCAAAGCCATTATTATAATTAACCCTGCTGAGCCACCATTATTAATGCGCGACACCATCCATTGTTTAACCGAAACAGAGCCAGATCAAGCCGCTATCACTGCATCTGTGCATGAAATGATTGCTGAAGTACAAAAGTATGTTCCTGGTTATAAACTAAAAAATGGCCCGGTGTTCGATGGTCGTAAAGTGTCTATATTTTTAGAGGTTGAAGGTTTGGGCGATTACTTGCCTAAATATGCCGGTAACCTTGACATAATGACCGCGTCGGCCGCGCGTACTGCAGAAATGTTTGCACTACAAATGCTAGGTCAATCGCCATCAGATAGTCAATCTTAAGGAGTAATATCATGGATTTAAAAGGTAAAAAAGTTACCCTGCACGATATGTCATTACGTGATGGTATGCATGCTAAGCAACATCAAATTAGCTTAGATGAAATGGTGTCTATTGCCACTGGCTTAGATCAGGCGGGCATTCCTTTAATTGAGGTTACCCATGGCGACGGTTTAGGCGGCTCTTCACTTAATTATGGTTTTCCTGCTCATACCGATGAAGAATACCTAAGTGCTGTAGTGCCAAAAATGACCCAAGCTAAAGTCTCAGCGTTATTAATTCCGGGCATTGGAACGGTTGATCACTTAAAAATGGCTTATGATCATGGCGTAAGTACAATTCGAGTGGCTACTCACTGTACTGAAGCTGACGTTTCAGAGCAGCATATTAGCGCAGCGCGTAAAATGGGTTTAGATACCGTTGGCTTTTTAATGATGGCACATATGATCAGCCCAGAGGAGCTACTTGCACAGGCTAAATTAATGGAGTCTTACGGTGCTAACTGTATTTACTGTACGGATTCTGCTGGTTACATGTTGCCCGACGACGTAAGCACCCGCATTGCATTACTGCGCAGCGAGCTTAACAGCGAGACCGAAATTGGCTTTCATGGTCATCATAATTTAGGCATGAGTATTCCAAATTCGCTGGCGGCAATCGAAATGGGCGCTAATCGCATTGATGGTTCGGTGGCCGGTTTAGGTGCCGGTGCAGGTAATACGCCGTTGGAAGTATTTACCGCGGTACTTGATCGTATGGCAGTTAATCACGGTATTGATTTATACAAAATTATGGATGTTGCTGAAGACTTAGTCATGCCAATGATGGATCAACCTATTCGTATTGACCGAAACTCATTAACTTTGGGTTATGCCGGTGTTTATTCGTCATTTTTATTATTTGCAGAACGCGCCGAGAAAAAATACGGTATACCTGCACGTGATATTTTACTTGAACTCGGGCGCTTAAAAACCGTAGGCGGACAAGAAGATATGATAGACGACACCGCAATGACTATGGCTAAGGCCTTAAAGGCGGCGAAAGCTTGAACATAAAAAAATCTAATTGGCGCCAACATGCTTTATTGTTGGTGCTTACTTTATTTTATATAGAAAGTTTTGTTGGGCGACAAATTATGGCGGTGATGATTGAACCCATCAAAGCTGAATTTGGCGCCTCAGATGCGCAAATGGGCTTATTAACCGGCCTAGGTTTTGCCATTGTATTTACTTTAACCGGTTTATCGGCCGGCAGACTTGCTGACAAAGTGAGCCGCACACGTTTGTTAGCCGCCAGCGCATTAGTGTGGGGCATTATTACAGCACTTAGCGGCATAACTGCAGGCTTTATTAGTTTACTAATAATGCGTATGTTGGTGGCAGTAGCTGAAGCACCGGTTACTTCGGCCTCTTTATCGTTACTTTCGGACAGTTACCCGGTTGAGCGACGCTCATTTGCGATTAGCTGTTTTACCTCTGGCGCTACCTTTGCCGCCATTATTGCGCTTACCTTAGGGGCATATTGGGTAGAGCTGTATGGATGGCGAGAAACCTTTTTTATTATCTCTACTCCCGCTTTGTTTATTTCTTTTTTGCTATTTTTTGTGATGCCCGAACCTAAACGCGGTCAATACGATGATGCCATTAGCTCTCCAACTTCACCGCTGCAGCCTGCACTAACCACAGGTTTTAGAGCATCAACAAAAGCATTGTTAAAGCGCAAAGATTATCGACTATTAGTTTGCTCAAGCGCCATTGCAACGTTAGGCGCAAATGCGTTTGGCATGTGGAATGCCACTTTTTTAGTACGCAGCCACGACTTAACACTGAGCCAAGCCGGCATGATGGCAGGCTTTTTTGGCGGCGGTGCGGCAGCGATTGGAATTCTTTCTAGTGGCTATTTGGCTGATAGAATCGCCAGACGAAAAGGTGTTTTATGGCTACCTATACTAGGCCATATACTGGGGTGGGTATTTATTGTTATATATTTTTTATGGCCTAAAGGCTTAGGCGATGACCTATTTTTTGCCGGTATTCCATTTGCTATGCTGTTTTGCACCTTAGCGAGTTTCTTTTCTGTATGGTGGGTTAGCCCTTGTCTCACATTACTCACTTCAATTGTACCGGGCACTCAGCGGGCATTGGCTATTTCAATGCAAACCGTGCTGATTACTTTTTTAGGCATAGGTGTTGGGCCTATGTTGGTGGGCGTGCTTAGTGAAGTATTTAGCGAGGTGGCCGGTGTTGAATCCTTACGTTATGCTTTACTTATTAGTACGAGTACAACATTAATATCGGTATTTTTACTGTTTAAATTAAAATCTTATCAAGCAAAACAACTCATAAAACCCATTCAGTAAATTAAACTTTGTTTTAATTACTATTAACCAATAATGCTAGGAGTTTATTATGTCAGTTACCGCAGTTACAGGTTCAGCATCAGGGATTGGCGCCGCCGTTTGTGAAAAACTACGCGCAGCAGGTCATACTGTGATCGGCATAGACCGCCATCAAGCCGAAGTTAATGCCGATTTATCATCCCCTGAAGGTCGCGCTAATGCCGCAGAGCAAGTTATCAAATTAGCCAATGGTAAACTAGATGGCCTGGTTTGTTGTGCGGGCCTTGGCGTTACCGCACCAAGTAGCAGTTTAGTGGTTTCGGTTAATTATTTTGGCTCAACCGAGTTAATTGAATTACTTCAACCTGCACTCGCTAAAGGTGAGCAGCCAGCTATTACCGTTATTGGCTCAGTGGCCGCTAGTCAACAAGTGGCAGATCCACACCCTATTATTGAGTTAATGCTCAACAATGACGAGCCAGCCGCTCGCGCACTGGCAGATGAGCTTGGCCAACCACAAATAGCCTATTCTGCGTCTAAATATGCACTCACTGTGCATTGTCGTCGTTTAGCCGTTAAAACGGGGAGTACCGGCGTGCGTATTAACCTAGTTGCGCCTGGTGCAATTGAAACTCCATTGCACGAAGCCTCTAAGCAAGATCCACGTTTTGGCGAAGCCGTACGTAACTTTGTTGCGCCTATTGGTCGCAATGGTCAGCCAAGTGAAATTGCCGATGCGGTCAGTTTTTTACAATCAGCCCAAGCCTCTTTTGTGCATGGCAGCATTATTTATGTAGATGGTGGTATGGACGCCATGATGCGCAATGGCAAGTTTTAAACACTAAATATTAAATACTTATAAGGATATAACATGAACCCAATACTAAGCACACACAAAGTTCGCGCTTTTGAATCGATTAGCCACTTTGATATTAGCACCGACGTACTCGTGTGCGGTTATGGCGGCGCAGGAGCCGCCGCCGCACTAGAAGCTGTAACCTTAGGTGCTAAGGTTACTATTTTAGAACGTGCCAGTGCTGGGGGTGGCTCGACTGCATTATCAAGCTGTGAAATGTATTTAGGCGGCAGTGGTGGCACTGCATTACAAAAAGAGTTAGGTTTAGAAGATAGCACCGAAAACATGCTGGCTTATTTACGCGAAGCACTTGGCCCGTATGGCGATGAAGATAAGATGCGTTGTTATGCACAAGGCGCTGCAGGACATTTTGATTGGGTTGAATCCCTTGGTGTACCTTATAAACGCGCAGCCTTTTTAGAGCGTACAGTAGTGCCACTCAGTGATGAGTCGTTATTATTTACCGGTAATGAAAAAGCTCACCCTTTTAATACCATTGCTAAGCCCGTTCCACGTGGTCACGTGCCCTCTAAAGTGGGCGACGAAGGCGGTAAAATATTTATGGATGCCATAATGCTGCGCATCGCAGGCGCGGGCGCTGAGGTAATTAATGATTGTCGCGCTATTGCTTTATTAGTAGATAAAAACAATCGTGTTTGCGGCGTAATTGCTAAGCGCGACAACCGAGAAATTGCGATTCGTGCAACTCGTGGTGTGGTATTAGCCACCGGTGGCTTTGTAATGAACGACACCATGACACGTCAATATATGCCTGATCTACTTGAGTATTGCGTACCTTATGGCAACACCTTCGATATGGGGGATGGTATTCAATTAGGCCAAGCAGTCGGCGGGCAAACAATTAATATGGAACAGGCTTTTATGTCGTTTCCGCTCTATCCACCAGCAAAGCTAACCTACGGTATTTTACTAAATAAACACGGTCAGCGTTATATAAATGAAGATGCGTATTTAGCCAGATTGGCGCATTATTCTTGCCAACAAGCTGAGCAAAAGTTTTATTTGTTAGTACAAGAAGAGGATTTTGAGGCGTCGCATTATTTACAACGTGCAGCCATTGTTGCCACTGGCGATAGCATAGCAGAAGTTGCCAGTGAAGCGCCCTTCCCGGCCGGTATGCTTGAGCAAACTGTTAGCTACTTTAATCAGCACGCCAGTAATAAACAAGACCCACTATTTCATAAAACCGCCGAGTGGCTAAAACCGTTAAACAAGCCCCCTTTTGCCTTATTAGAATACTCTGCAAGTGAAATGACTGCTGTAATTATGCCCGGCACCAAAGGCCCGCTCATATTTACGCTTGGTGGGCTAAAAACACTCACTACGGGTGAAGTGGTTAATTTAGACAATGAAATAATAAGTGGGCTTTATGCTGCTGGTCGAGCCACCGCGGGATTACCACGTACAGCCAAGGGATATGCCAGTGGTATGTCGGTTGGAGATGCCACTTTTTTTGGCAGACTCGCTGGGCGCAGCGCCGCTAAGCACCTGCCAATTTAACCTCGAATAATAAACACGCCTTAGCACTTAATTTAACAACCGTTATAGCAAACAGCGTAACGGTTTAACTTACTTATTCTGCTTAGGTAATAAATCTGCGTATTAAAAGCAAGTATATTAAGTGCATGCTATAGATTAAAAATTAGCAGATTGAAATGTCGTGTAGAGGCTGGTAAGTATTAATGAAAGATATAAAAAAGCAGCAGCTGGTTAATTTAAGCTGCTGCAATTGATGTATTGTATAAGTTATTCTGTTTTTAACACACGGCCAAGCGTTATATCGCCCTCAATAGTGGTGCGGTTAATAACGCGATTGATCCCAGGCTTAGTGCCGGTAGTGCAGTGCATTGCACGCCAGTTATCCCACAGTACCATGTCGCCTTCGCGCCATTTATGAAAGTAAGTAAATTCCGGCTTTTGTACATGCGCAACAACACGCCCTGAGGTGGACAGCAAGCACTAAAGCTCACTTTCCACCGCAAATTTTAACAGCGGTGATCCCTTAC